>NZ_JBRAJI010000043.1:0-23876 GCF_052744395.1 Desulfurispora sp.
GGTGGGTCAGTTTTACTTGACTAGCGGGGGTCAATTCTATTTTACGATCTACAGACTAGTTCTTGGGAATTTATCTGTTAATGCCAAAGGGAGCCAGAGCTTCGTAAGGAGAAACAATCATATTTTTCAGCGCCCAGGCGGCCGGCGGCAGGTCAAAGGCAATGGCCATAAGCTGGGTGAAGAAGAGCACCGGCAAATTAAAGTTTTTGCCAAACTGCTGGTTGACCATGCCCTGATAAGCGTCCAGGTTGAGCTGGCACATCGGGCAGGGTGTAATCAGTATTTGAGCTCCGTTGTCCAGCGCACACTGCAGTATATCATTTCCGGCGGCCAGCACAATATCGGTGGCAGTCAGAGCCTGGGAACTGCCGCAGCATTTGGCTTTCATGGGGAAGGGCACCGGAGTGGCCCCCAGCGCCTCAATCAGTTTATCCATAAACACCGGGTTTTCCGGATCGTCAAATTCCCAGGGCACCGCCCGCACTGTCTGGCAGCCTACATAGCCGGCCACTTTTAGCCCGGTCAACGGTCTTTTTACTCGAGCGGCAATTTTATCCAGACCAATGTCGTTGATCATCACTTCCAGAATCTGACGTACCCGCAGTGTACCGTTGTAGCGCAGGCCGCCGGCAGCCAGAGCCTCGTTGGCCATTTGCCGGAAATGGTCATCGGTCTGAAAGCGCCGGTTGGTGAGAGCCAGGCTGAAGTAGCAGGAACTGCAGCCCACCAGCACATCGTAGCCTTTGGGCTCGGCCAGAGCTAGATTGCGGGCCGCCACCACCTGCTGGGTGAAATCTCCCACCACGCCCGAGGCAATGGTCGCGCCACAGCAGTTCCAGTCGGGAATTTCCTCCAGGTGCATACCCAGTGCCTCGGCTACCACCTCAATGGATTTCAAATAGGGCACGGCGGTCCCTTCCATGGAGCAGCCGGGATACAGACTGTATTTCATCATTTGGCCTCCTTCCGCTGCAGGGCCTGGGCTTTTTCAATGATCTGCTGCAGTTCCTTCAGGCCCTTGATCTTGCGCGGCGGCACCATGGGCAGGCGGCCGTGCTTGAGCATGTTCATTCCCAAATCCTTCATCTCAAAGGCCTTCTTAATCTCACCCCAGCCGCGCTTGAGGTAATAGCGCGCCATAACGCCTCCCTCGAAAGCCCGGCCGCGGCTCAGTACCTCCTGCCAGAAGGCCTGGTAGAAAGCCGCCTGGGGATAGGAAACATAATTATGGGCAATAGCCATGTTTTTCAGGTCGTGCATTACGTCCACCAGAGGGATACCGCGCGGACAGCGCACCTTGCAGGTGCAGCAGGAGGTACACATCCACATAGTGTTGGAACCCAGGACTTCATCCTTCTTGCCGGCACGCACCAGGTTGAACAGGCGGCGCGGCGAATGGTCCATCAGGTCCCTGGTGGCGCAGGAAACGGCACACATGCCGCACTGCATGCATTTTTGCGCCAGCCGACCGTTTTCCGTACTGAAAAATTCCCGGGCAAAACCCTGATCATATTTTACGGGCGCAGAGGAAACATGGTTATCTGCCATCTCAAAATCTCCTTTGGCCAAAAAAATTTTTGTCCGGGGAAAAAGCAAGATAACTACACCTGTTCATTATTGGAGCAAAGAATGCGAGACGGCCTCGAAAAAGCCGCCCCGCCAAATTCTACCCCTTTTAGTCAGCCAATGCACTTATCCCCGCAGTACATTATATTCGGCCATTTTCTCTATTGCCGGGGTCGCGTCGGGCGCGCCCCGGCCTCCTTTATATCTGTCCGCTATCTAGAAACCTTTCATCGGGTTGGGACCAAATTCCTCAATCTTTTCGATGAACTTTTCAATGATCCCAGGGATTTTGTCATAATCCATGATACTGACTTCTTCCATCTGTACGCGCTCGGATTCCAGTCCCAAACGGTCCAGCGTCTCGGAAACCTTGGAGAGGCGGATGCCGGCCAGTTCGGAACCTTTCATAAAGTGGCACTGGTAGTCATCGCCGTGCTTGCAGCCCAGCAGCAGCACACCGTCAATACCCTTGGACATGGCATCGTTGACCCAGACCAGGTTGAGGGAGCCCAGGCAGCGCACCGGTATAATGCGCACCCATTTGCTGTAGTTCAGGCGGTTGATGCCGGCCATATCCAGCGCCGGAATGGCGTCGTTTTCGCAGGCAAAAATCAGCACGCGCGGCTTTTCCTCATCCTCTTCCGGTACCTCGATGGCCTTGACCATATTGCCGATCATGGGCACGGAGTAGTTCTTGAAGGAAATAATCCGCTCCGGACAGGCACCCATGCAGGTACCGCAACGGCGGCAACGGGTCGGGTTGGGCAGCGGGTTGGCTTTCTCATCTTCGTTAATGGCCCCGAAGGGACATTCTTCGGTGCAGCGCTTGCACTGGGTGCAGCGGGTCATCATGAATTCGGGGAAGGACAGGTCGCCCGAACGCGGATGCACCGCCATACCGCGCGCTGTCATTTCCACACACTGAATAGCTTTCAGGGCCGCTCCGGTGGCATCCTCCACTGCTTGCAGCATGTCCATGGGACGGCGCACACTGCCCGCCGCATAGATGCCAGTGCGGCGTGTTTCATACGGGAAGCAGATAAAGTGGGAATCCGGGAACCCGTACTTGAGGGTGGGCAGTTCCGGTCCCTGCCGGTATTGCAGGTTCAGGATACGGGTCTGCTCCTCGGGGGGCAGGTTTTCGTCCACCAGTGTGGAAGGCACCATACCGTTGGCCAGCACCACCACATCCACCTCGTCCAGCAGTGTGGGGGCACCCATCATCAAATCCTGGGCGCTGATAGCCAGCTTGCCGCCTTCGCCTTCCTCAATGGATTCCACATCGGCCTTGACGAACACCACGCCCCGCATCTGGGCCTGTTTGTAGAAATGCTCGTACTGGCCGGAGGAGCGGATATCTTTATAAAAGACATATACCGCCGCCTCGGGGTTTTGCTCCTTCACATACAGGGCCTGCTTGATGGACTCCACGCAGCAGGCCGCCGAGCAGTACGACAGATGCTCGGGATCGCGCGAACCGGCGCACTGAATAAAGGCTACCTTGGCCGCCTCCTCCTGGCTGGAAGGACGTACAACTCTGCCTGCGGTTTTGACCAGATCTTCCAGCTGGGCCTGAGTGACCACATCGGCGAACTGGCCATAACCCAGATGGCCCAGCTTTTCCGGATCGTAGGGTTTGGCCCCGGTGGCCAGGATGATCGCCCCCACCCGCTCGGTCACCGCACCGCCGGACGTATTGATGGTTACATCAAACATGCCGGGGGCACCAGCGGTAGAGGCAATGGTGGCACCGGTATAAACCTTGATCCGCGGGTTGTCGTTAATAGCCTGCACTCTAGCCTGTACGTCGGGATCCTGTAACTCGGTAAACGGAGCTGCCAGCGGCGCAATTTTGTACACCCGGTTCAGCCAGCCGCCCAAAGCGTTCTCCTTTTCCACCAGCACAACCTGATGTCCGGCGGCAGCAGCCTCCAGAGCCGCGGTCATACCGGCCAGACCGCCACCCACCACCAGGATGGATTTGCTCAGGTTTTCCCCAATAAAGGGTTCCGGCAGTTCCAGGTTCTTGGTCTTGGCCAGGGTCATGCGCAGGTAGTCCTCGGCCATCATCTGGGTATCTTCATCATCGGGCGGCTGGGTCCAGATCACCTGCTCGCGCAGATTAACCCGCTCCACCAGAATTTCCGGGCCGAAGTCGAAGTGGTCATAGTTCACCCGCGCCGAACAGCCGGCAATAACCACCAGGTTAACGCCTTCCCCGGCCAGGTCCTGTTTAATCAGTTCAATACCTTCGGGAGCGCAGAGCACGTCGCAGGTCTTGACAACCGGTACTTTGTATTCCTTGGAGGCAACTTTGGCCAGGGCGTCCACATCCAGAGCCTCGCCGATGCCACAGCCTTTACAAATATATACGCCAACCTTCTTAGCCATTTTTCTGCCCCCTCACCGATTGAATCGCCTTAAGTGCCGCTGCGGTAGCATCCTGAACACAGGCCGCCACATCCATCGGCCCGCTCGCACAGCCGGCCGCATAGATGCCCGGCAGAGCACTCGCTACAAAACCATCCTCGTCATAACCGGCCTCGGCCGGGATCGGCCCGGCTGCGGTAGCGGGTTGCATACCGGTAGCCAGCACAACCAGGTCGTAGGTTTCTTTGGTCAGCTGCTGGGACAGCTGGTCTTCCGCAATGACCACCAGATTGCCGGTGGCCTGGTCTTCCAATATTTCACCGGCTTTGCCCTTAATAAAGGTAACATTGGCCGTTTCCTTAACTTTGGTATAGAAGTCTTCGTGTTTGCCCCGAGAGCGAATATCAATATAGTAAATGGTAATCCTGGCATTCGGGTACTGTTCACGTACATACAGGGCCTGCTTCAGTGTGGCCATGCAGCAGACCGTGGAGCAGCACTTGAGGTGGTTTTCATCCCGCGAGCCGGCGCACTGTACAAAAGCGATGCTGGTGATCTCCTTGCCGTCGGAAGGCCGGACAATTTTCCCTTTGGTAGGACCATTTACCGCCGCCAGGCGTTCCAGCATCACATTGGTGATCACATTGGGATAGCGTCCAAAACCGTAATAGGCCAGCTTGCTGGCATCATAGGGTTGCCAGCCGGTGGCCCAGACTATGGAACCCACCTGCAGGGTCATGGTTTTGGGCTGCATATCCAGCTCCACAGCTTTTACCGGGCAGACTTCAGCACACTTGCCACAGGACGCCCCCTGGCAGGCGGCTCCATCGATGACATACTTGAAGGGGAAAGCAAATTCGTGCGGCAGGTACACGGCTTTGGTTTTGTCCAGATCATAGTTGAAAGAGTTGCTTCTCTCCGCCGGACAAACCTCTACACACTTGCCGCAACCCGTGCATTTTTCATTGATGTAGCGCGGGTTCAGTTTGACCGTGACAGTAAACTCCCCTTCCTGCCCGGTGATGCTTTCCACTTCGGCTAGCGTGAAAAACTTGATGCGGGGGTTACTCCGAATGCGCTTGAAGTTGATCTCCAGGCCACAGTTGGGAGGACAGAGCTTGGGGAAATACTGGTTGATTTGTGCCACTTTGCCGCCCAGATAGGGGTTTTTTTCCACGAGGAAAACATCATAGCCCACTTCGGCCGCTTCAATAGCCGCTGTCAGGCCGCTGATGCCCCCGCCGACGACTAAAATGCTAGAATTTCCCATATCTATATCTCCTTATATCAAAATGGCATAGCTTCCTGCAATTGAAAATTTATTGCCTGGAAAAAAACGCCAGGCGCACTGTTGTTGCAGGACGCCTGGAATTATAAATCGTCAAAGCTGCTGAGAAGTCTACGAGCAGATCCTGGATGGTACGCGGTGTCGCAGCGGCGGGCTGCGACACCGCACAAGCTACCAGTTCCTGCTGTCTTAATGATATATTGTCAGCTGATTAGTCGATCAGGGTGATAATGGGCTTCTTGAATACCGACCATTCGCCGGTGTTGGGATCCCACTTCAGGTTGACGAAGCAGAGCCAGTTTTCTTCGTCCAGTTTCGGATAGTCGGAACGGAAGTAGTAACCGGGCCACCGGGTTTCTTTGCGGAAGTCCACAGCCAGGATGTGGGCTTCGGCCTGCCAGGTACGGTGGATGTTTTCCCATACTCTCATCAGTTCGTGCAGGTTGCGGGCAGCCAGTTTTTCGGAGTCTTCCTTCAGATAGCCCAGCAGTTCCTTGGCCCGGTCGATCATGGCCTGGTTGGTGGTGAAGTTGGCCGACACGCCACCCATGTACTCGTCCATGATCTTCTGCAGGCGGAACATGTACATCCGCGGCAGGATGTAGTTCGGGTTGACTTCGGGATCGGTGGTGAAGTCTTTATGCTGCTCGAACAGCTCCAGCGGCTTGTAGGTGCGAGCCTTCAGCTCTTCCACCTTGGCCATGTCCACATTGGGCTGGGTGTTGTTTTCCAGGATGAACTTGATGGCAGCCTTGGCGGCAATCCGGCCTTCAGCGTGGGAACCGGAGGAGAACTTGTGGCTGGAAGCACCGGAAGCGTCACCGGCGGCAAACAGACCCTTGACCGTGGTCATGTTGGCATAGCCCCAGAAGTACTCAGCGGGAGCCAGATCTTCCGGACCGGATACCCAGGCGCCGGAAGCACCGGAGTGCGAGCCGATGAAATAAGGCTCGGCGGCGGCGATTTCGGAAGGCTTCTTCTCGGGCTCAACGTTGGTGGCAGCCCACAGCAGAGCCTGTGAAATGGTCATGTCGAGGAAGTCTTCCCAGGCTTCGGCTTCCAGTTCTTTCATTTTCTTCTTGAAGGCCTTCTCATCATCTTCGTATTTCTTGGCCAGGTTGGCAATGGCTTCTTCGGTTCTCATGAACAGGGGGCCTTTGCCTTCAAAGACATCCAGCATGCCCAGATAGTTACGCAGGTTGGCCGGGATGGGCTTCACAGCGCCATACTTGCCCCAGTTGGCCAGCTCATCGCGGCGGGTAACCATGTACTCTTCGCCAAACGCGTTGGTGGCGCGGGATTTGAAGAGCAGGAACCAGGCGCCAACCGGACCATAGGCATCCTTGAAGCGAACCGGGATGAAGCGGACTTCCTGACAGGTCATTTCGGCACCGGCGCGAATGGTGAAGTAGGTGGAAGAACCAGTGCTGAACGGCGGGTACCAGGAACGGCCCAGACCTTCACCGGTGGAACGCGGCTTGAATACGCCCACGCAACCGCCCATGGCGGCCAGAACGGCTTTGGCCTTGAATACATAGAACTTGTTCTCGCGCACGCTGAAGCCCACAGCGCCGGCAATGCGATCGCCGTCCAGCAGCGGCTCGATCACAAAGACGCGCTCGTAAATATTGTCCATGCCCAGAGCGTTCTTGGCAGCTTCGGCCACGATCACCTTGTAGGATTCACCGTGGATCATGATCTGCCAGCGGCCTTCGTTCACATACTCGCCGTTTTCATCTTTCCAGATGGGCAGACCCCATTTTTCAAACAGGTGCACGGTGCTGTCCACGTGACGGGCGATGTTGGCCACGAGGTCGTCACGGGCAACGCCCATCAGGTCGTTTCTGACGTAGCGGATGTAGTCTTCCACAGTGTTTTTGCCTTTGGCCAGGCCGATATACTGGTTGATAGCGGACAGACCCATACCCACGGCGCCGGAACGAACCATGGAAGCCTTGTCCACTAGAGTAACCTTCAGGTTGTACTTCTTGCCCCAGTATGCAGCTTCCACAGCCGCGCCGCAAGCAGCCATGCCGCCGCCCACGATCAAAAGATCAGTGGTTACTTCTACAGTTTCAAAGTTCATCGGCATTTATATTTGACCTCCTCTGTTAAATTCTTCTAAAAATCCATGCCCTTACTTCTTCAGGGTCCAAACTTCTGTGCCCAGAGAAGCGGGTTCGGTGAACAGGGTCTGGTCATTGATATCGCCGGCGTATTCAAAGCCGCCGCTCGGTTCGGCTGTACCTTCTTCAGTGGTGCGGATGGGGAACTTGAAGCGCTTGACCATGCCGTTGCGGAACTTGATGGTCCACATGATGCTGTCGGAACCGCGCAGCGGGGTGCAGCTGGCGCCCATGGGAACGAAGTCGGCATAACCGCGCAGATCCATGGCTTGCTGCGGGCAGGCCTTGGCGCAGCACAGGCACTCCCAACACGCCCAGGGGTCACGGTTGTAGGCTTTCATTCTTTCTTTGTCCAACACCATCAGGTCGTTGGGGCAGGCGTACATGCAGGCAGTTTTGTCCTGCCCTTTGCAGCCGTCGCATTTTTCCACCATTACAAAAGTCGGCATTATTTAACCTCCTGTTCCCTTTGTTTTGAATTTTCGACCCCAGCGGGGCCAAACTTGCTCACCGGCAACCGCACCGGCAGTCGCCGGATAAAATTTGCTCTGCTGCTCATAACCTCATCTGGGCCCTGCCGGGCCCTGCCCAGCTTCAGTCAGTAAAATCAATCAGTCTGCCAACCAACCAGCTTTACTGTACCTTTTCTGGAGCATCACCTCCCGCACTACGGGATGTCCCGGGGTTATGAGAGCGAAAACTTATATGGCAGGTTTGCTGCGCAGCCAGGCTGCGCAGCAAATCGCATTGCTTTAAGCGGTAAAACGGGAGATTACTTGTTCAGGCTCTGGTAGTACTCCATGAGTACCTTGAGCACTTCGGGACGGCTGAAGTTAGCCGGAGGCATTTCACCGGCGGCCAGCATGGCCCGCAGCTTGGTGCCACTGATATTCAGTCTGTCTTCTGCACTGTGCGGGCAGGTCTTTTCGGTGGTCATGCTCTCGCACTTGTTGCAGTAGAAGGCAGAGGTAACCTTAATGGGCTGACAGAGAATCTCGCCCGGCTTGAACTGATCGAACAGTTCCTGGGCCTGATAGGGGGTGTAATAGCTGCCCACGCCGGCATGGTCGCGGCCGATCAGGATGTGGCTGCAGCCAAAGTTTTGCCGGAAAATGGCGTGCAGAATGCCTTCACTGGGACCGGCATAGCGCATTTCCATGGGATAAACGCGCATTACCGCGGTGTTCTTGTTGAAGTAGTTGTTGAGCAGAATTTCGTAGCACTTGAGGCGCACTTCGGCCGGGATGTCACCGGGCTTCAGTTTGCCCACGATGGGGTGAATGAGCAGGCCATCGCAGATCTCGTTGCCGATTTTGCAAAGAAACTCGTGGGAGCGGTGCAGGGGGTTGCGGGTCTGGAAGGCGGCTACAGTAGCCCAGCCTTTTTCGTCAAACAGAGCCCGGGTTTGGGCCGGAGTGGCATAATAGGCACCATACTTGCTGGCATAACCCATCTGGCTGAAGGTAACTACCTGGCCACCTACGTTTACATCGCCCTGGGCCATAACCTTTTGCACGCCGGGGTGTTCCTGATCGTCGGTAAAGAATACTTCCTTGCATTCCTTGGTTTTGTCATACTCGTATTTATCTCCGACGGTGAGGATACCGACGTATGTATCCGTCTCATCGTCTACCAGGGCAACTTCCATGCCTTCTTTCAGGTCAGCCGCCTGCTCTTTGGTAACCGACAGGGTGATGGGAATGGGCCAGGCCAGACCGTTGGCCAGGTGTTTGGTGTTGACCACGCTTTCATAGTCTTCTTTGCCCATAAAACCGGTCAGCGGGCTGAAAGCACCCATACCGATCATGAGCAGGTCGGAGGTTTCTCGAGAGGTCATGCGAATAACCGGCAGGGTTTTGGCTTTGGCCAGGTATTCGGCACGCTGCTCTTCGGGTACCAGAACAGGAGTCAGTTTACCACCATGCGGGGGTACCAGCTTGGACATTGAACAGGCCTCCTCTTTTTTGTTTTTCCACCCTATTCTCCGCAGCTAGAAACAATTTAATTATCAACCGGCCCCGCAAATTCAGACCGGTCAAAAACCATGTCGGATTCATTTTGCCTGTGTTAAATTTTAGGCTAATTACAATATTCTTTCTTTAACAGATGCATTACCGCGGGCGGTCAGGCCGGTCAACTCATTCCACCAGAGTATCTTAAGCATCCCAACCCCACCCAAGGGAAAGCATTGTGTCGAAAAATGTCGCCTATTTGCTATTCCCCTGAAGACAAGCATTTTATAATAAGTACAACCAGCATGACCATACTATAGCCGCTACGGACAACACCTGCTACAAAGCACAGTCCCTGCTATATTCGACATCTGAACGGCAACTTCCTGCTAGTAAGGTTTAAAAGCTGTGCGCCGTGCAAAACACAGGTGCAGGGTAGCTATTGCCCATATTTGTGATAGTTCCACTTATCACTTTCCCTTTGCACCCAACGGGTGCTTTATCTGTTTTCCACTGCCTGGCGAGCTGACCGGGAAAGTGCTTTCCCGGCAGTTCGCCCGCAATATTCTGCTGTTCACAGGCTAAATATTATTCTTCGATGACAAAAATATATCACGGATTTGTCCCATTGACAAGCACCTATCAACATTTCAAGGCTAAAAATAAACTGCTCGGCACCCATTACAGACTGAACTGCCGGGCCTTGCCCATGATTTCACGCAGGGTAGCGCTGTCTCCCCCACCGGCCAGATATTCTTTCATCACTTTGATGCGCCGCTCCACTGCTCCGCGCGGCAGTACGGTCAACGCCAGATGACGGGCCAGGGGCTCGAAAGTGGTACCACTCTCCACCAGCGAGTAGTCCAGGCCAAACAACCTGCTCTCCAGCGAGGCCACCTCGGCCAGCAACACGGCCTGCAATTCCGGGGTTATTTTCTCACCACCCAGCACCTTCACCTGCTTGCATTCCGGCAAACGAAAACCCAGCACTTCCGGCGGTATTTCAATGCCGTGCTTTTCCCGGTAATGCCCGGCCAGCCGGGCCAATTCCTTTTCCCTTTCGTCATCACCCGCCCGCACCCTGGTCAACCCGTAGGCCCGGCAGGTCAGCGGCCTGACTGGATAGACCAGACACAGCTTGCTTTGGGGATCGACAAATGGGCAAACCACATTGATGTCCAGCAGTTCTAGATAGAAATATTTAACCGCCCGTTCCACCAGATCGGGCAGCAGATGCGTCAGGTTCTGGCGCAGATAGTTGAACATGTACAGGTATTCAATAACATAGGCCGGCGGGGGTACAGTGCAGCACCGGGCACACTGCCGGCACAACGTGGGCGGAAAGCGATCGTAAGTTTGCTGCAGTTCGGCAAACAGTCCGTGCTTTTCAGCATAGCTGAGTTGCGGGTATAATTTGTCCAGCGCTAACAACAACACCACACTCCTGACTGTTGATCAAACATAAAAGTTTGTGCATGTCATTCATTTTAACATTGCCCCGCTATTTTGGGTAAGCATATTTTTTGCAAATGCGGTCATTTTTTCTCATGATAGGAGATGATCCGGCATGCTTCTGCTGGCGGTTATCCTGCTGCTTGCGGCTACTCTTCTGGCGGTAACCTCTCTGATCTGGCTGGCGGTTTCCGCCGCCCGCCAACCCGACCAGCTGTCCGGGCTGGATTGGCTCTGGCTGAAGGAGCAAACCGGCCCCGGAAAAATGCTGGGGCTGAGCCTGGCCTTAAGCCTGCTGGCCCTTACTCTGGCCTGGTTTAGATAATAAAAAAGCGTTCCGGAACCTTGATTGCCGGAACGCCCCTGGTGCTGCCAACCAACCGGTAACGGCTCCGGGGTATGCCCGAAGCCGGACGAACGTGACGGCAGCACAGCTGTACGAAAATGTTTTTGGCAACTTGCTCAGTGATGGTGCCCGCAGCCGTGGCCGTGCGAGTGTGTGCAGTCACCGTGGTGATGATGATGGTGGTGATGTTCATGCCCGCAGCTCACCTGCCGTGACGCCAGTTCCCCCCGGGCACAGGCCAGGGCCAGCTCCTCCACGTTGCCCTGTTGCCCGGTAATCGTCTTGAGCCCCAGCGCCTGCAGTGCCTGCAGTGCCATGGGGCCAATCCCGCCCAAGACTACTACATCCACATTCTCCCGGGCCAGCAGACCGGCCAGCCCTTCGTGATTGTGCTGCAGGTTGGCCGCCGAAATGATTTTCCGGTTAGCTATATTACCGTCTTGCACCTCAATAATGATGAACTCTCTGCTACGACCAAAGTGCTGGTTAAGCTGCCCGTTTTCGTAGGGCATGGCTATTTTCACTGCTGCTCCTCCTCTTTATGAACGTATTCTCATTTATATTTTAGTTATGTATCACGCATATGTCAACAATTATTTTTCCCTTTTTGAGCGCGCCAAAACAACTGCCGGTACTGGTACAAACTGCCTGGCAGTGTTAGAATAAATTCCAAAAATCCACAGGGAGGAGGAAACCAATGTATTTTGCTCAAAAAGGTCCGCTCAACACTGAACAAACAATCGAGCTGGCCGTAAAAAAGGCACAGGTGCTGGGAATTACCCACCTGGTGGTGGCCTCCTGCAGCGGCGAGACGGCCCTGCGCTGCAGCAAATCCGGACTGCAGGTGGTCTGCGTCAGCCACCATGTGGGATTTGGCGGAGCCGGCGTGGATGAAATGAGCCCGGAAATGCGCCGCCAGCTGCAGGAAAAGGGAATCCCCGTATTAACCACCACCCATTTGCTGGCCGGGGTGGACCGGGGGGTGCGCAACAAGTTCGGCGGGGTCTACCCGGCGGAAATCATGGCCCAGACGCTGCGCATGCTGGGCCAGGGACTAAAAGTTTGTCTGGAAATATCGGTCATGGCTCTGGATGCCGGCCTGATCCCTTATGGAGTGGATGTGGTGGCCATTGCCGGAACGGGCAGCGGGGCCGATACGGCCGCCGTCATTCGACCGGCCCATGCCAGTCAGATTTTTGACAGCAAAATCAAGGAGATTATCTGCAAGCCATTTAATTTCTAAAATTAACCATTCCTGTTTCAGGAACCGGCAGGAAATTTTATAGGCCACATTGAATAATAATATTATGATTATTAAGATTTTTCCGGCCAGATGGGGCCAGAAAAACCGAGTCCCGTGACAGGTGAGGTGGAGCAATTGGCCGCACCCTGGTTTATGTCCGCACTGCTGGATTACATCAGTGACGCCGTGCTGGTGTGTGACCGAAATGGAAGAATCGTCTATATGAATTCCAGTATGCAGCGACTTGCGGGCCTTTTCCATCCCGGCCAACCCTCCTGCCACGAAGCGTTCCCGCAGCATTGTGCCAACTGCGCGGTCTGCCCCTTCGCCTCTCTGACCACCAGTCCGGCACACCTGCCTGCCGAGATAACCCTGACCACCGCCCGGCAGAAGACGGTAACCGTCCGCTGCCGGACCCATCTGAGCCTGCCGGGCACACCTCCCCTGCCCGGCCTGCTGGTCGTCCTGCAGAATATTACCACTGTAAAGACACTGCAGGAAAAATATCGCCAGGCCCTGCTCGCCCTGAATCAACAGATCCTGAAACAGCAAAAGCTGCAGGAAGAGCTGCAGTTTTCGGAAAACCTTTACCGCACCATTCTGGACTACACCGGCATGGCCGTAATTTTGATAGAAGAAGACCACACCATCAGCATGGTCAACCCGGAAGTGTCCAGACTGTGCGGCTTCCAGCCCGATGAACTGCTGGGCCGCAAGTGGGACGAGTTCGTCCACCCGGCCGACCTGCCCTGGATGCAGGCCCTGCATGCAGCCCGCCGCACGCCCGGGCAAAAGGTGCCCAACCACTATGAGTTTCGCCTGCGCTGCAAGGACGGCAGTTACAGAAACATTTTTTACAGCATCAGCATCATCCCCGGCAGCCGGCAGAGTGTGGGCTCCATGCTGGACATCACGGAAAGGTACCGCATGGAAAAGGCGCTGCGCCAGTCGGAGGAGAAGTACCGGCTGCTGGTGGAAAGTATTGCGGATGGTTTTTACGAAACCGATTTAAAGGGGCGGATTGTCTTCTGCAACAGCGCCCTGTGCCGGATGCTGGGCTACAACCGGGAGGAAGTGATTGGGGAAAGTTACAGCTTGATCGTGGATGAAGAAAACCGCCGCAAGGTTTTCCGGGCTTTCAACAGCGTCTACAGCACTGGACGGCATGAAAAAGGCTTCACCTGGGACTTGATCACCAAGGATGGGGAATCCAAAACCGTTGAAGTGTCCATCTCCCTGCTGCGCAATGAGCAGGACGAACCCACCGGTTTTTGCGGTATTATCCGCGACATCACGGAAAAACAGGCCATTACCAGAAAACTGCGCGATCTGAGCATCAAGGACACCCTGACCGGGCTCTTCAACCGCCATTATTTCAACGAAAAGATGCAGGAACTGGCCTCACCCCGCTATTCTCCGGTCAGCATTATCTGCTGCGACCTGGACGGCCTCAAGTTTGTCAATGACACCATGGGGCACAAAACCGGCGATTACCTGCTGCAGGTAGCGGCAGCCATACTCAAAAAATGCTTCCGCAGTGATGACACCATCTGCCGCCTGGGCGGGGACGAATTTGTGATTCTGCTGCCCAATACGGATGCCGACGCCGCCCAGGCCGCCTGCTGCCGCATCCGGGAGCAGGTTGAGCTCCACAACTCCACCCGCCCAGAAACGCCGGTCCACCTGTCTTTGGGTACAGCCACCGGCGATACGGCCAGCATGTCCCCGGGCGAGATTTTTCGCCAGGCGGACAGCAATATGTATAAAGAAAAATTCGCCAGCAGTCAGAGCACCCGCAGCATGGTCACCCGCGCCCTCACGCGGGCCATGCAGAGGGCAGGGCGGCCGGGGTCGGACACCAGGCGCAAACTGGAGGAATTCTCGCAATTGCTGGAGAACATATTGAAATAGACGGCCCTTCCCGGGCCGGGCAGTGCTGAGAAAAGCCAGGGTTGTTACCCTGGCTTTTCTCAGCACTGCCTTTTCAGCTCAAGTCGATATGCTGGCGCAGGCGGGTCAGCACCTGGTTAAAAAGATGACTAAACCCCTGACGGGCATCAAAATAACGGCGCACGACCGGGTTGGCCAGCATATCCTCCTCCGCCTTTTTCAGCCGGGCTACATGCTCCTCGGTCAGCTGGTAACCCGTCATGTGCATGCGTTCGTAGGATTGCTGCAGCATTTGAAAGTTCTGCACCAGCTCCCGGGCGGTCGCATCGCCCTGCAGTTCTTCGCGCGCCCGGCAAAGGGCCTGATATTCCCGGCTGGCTGCCAGCAGGCGGCCGATTTCCGCCGCCCTGTCCAGTATTTTCACAGCACACCTCCACGATCATATTAAAGAATCTTGCTCAAAAAAGACTTCAACCGGTCATTTCTGGGATTGCTAAAAATGTTTTCCGGCGTATTTTCTTCCAGAATGAGGCCTTCATCCATAAACACCACCCGGTCGCCCACCTCGCGGGCAAATCCCATTTCGTGGGTCACCACCACCATGGTCATCCCCTCCCGGGCCAGGTCCTTCATCACCGCCAGTACTTCACCCACCATCTCCGGATCCAGGGCCGATGTGGGCTCATCAAAGAGCATCACTTTGGGCTGCATGGCCAGAGCCCGGGCAATGGCCACCCGCTGCTGCTGCCCGCCCGACAGCTGGTCCGGATAGGCTTCCGCCTTGTCGGTGATGCCCACTTTTTGCAAAAGCGACAGGGCAATCTCCCGGGCCTGCTCATACGGTATACCCTTCACCTTGCAGGGAGCCAGAGTGATGTTGTCCAGCACGGTCTTGTGTGGAAACAGGTTGAAGCGCTGAAACACCATCCCCACTTCGGCCCGCAGCTTGTTGATATCGGTAGCGGAATCATTGACCTTGACCCCGTCAATATATACCTCTCCCGCATCGGGCTCCTCCAGCAGGTTTATGCAGCGCAAAAAAGTGCTCTTGCCGGAACCGGAGGGGCCGATCACACAGACCACTTCCTGCGCTGCCACCCGGCAGCTCACACCCTTTAATACATGCAGGCGGCCGAAACGCTTGTGCAAATCCCTCACTTCAATCACCGGTTTTCAGCCTCCTCTCCAGGTAGTCCACCAGACGGGAAATCAGCAGGGTCATGATCAGGTAAATGAAGGCTACCGTCATCCAGATTTCAAAGGCCCGGTAGGTTTCCGAAACCACCAGCTGACCGCGCCGGGCCAGTTCCTCAAAGCCGATCACCGAGAGCAGCGAAGTATCCTTGAGCATAGCGATGAACTCGTTGCCCATGGGCGGGATAATCCGCTTAAAAGCCTGGGGCAGGATAATATAGCGCATGGCCTGACGGTGGGTCATGCCCAGTGAGCGGGCCGCCTCCATCTGGCCCCGCTCGATGGACTGGATGCCGGCCCGGAAGATTTCAGCCACATAAGCACCCGAGTTCAGGCTGGTGGAAATCACCGCTGCTACAAAAGGCGGTATATGCGTGTTGATCATCTGGGGCATGCCAAAATTTTGCATCAGAAAGTCCTGAAATATGGTCAGCACCTGCGGCCCACCGAAATACACCAGAAAGATCTGCACCAGCAGAGGGGTGCCCCGGAAAAAATCAACATAGCAGGTCGACAGAAAACTGACCAATCTTTTTTTGGAAAGCCGCCCCAGACCCAGAAACAGACCAATAACACTGCCCAGCGAAACCGCTATTACGGTAATCAGGATGGTATAACCGGCCCCGGTGAGCAAAAGGGGCATGGCTGACCAGACTACATCCAAAGCTGCACACCTCATTCCCCCAGACACCAAATATGCGTAACACACCAGGTGCTACGCATATTCGGAAGCATGAAATTTTATACGCGTTACTTGGGTGGCTCCTCGCCAAACCATTTTTTGTAAATCTGGGCGTATTCGCCGCTTTCCTTGATGGCTTTCAAACCGGCATTGATTTTTTCCAGCAGCTCGGGTTTGGACTTGGGTACGGCAATGCCGTAGCTTTCCGCTGTCAGTTTCTCACCTACAATCTTGATATCCGGGTTGCCCTGCTGGATAAAGTAAGCTGTAACCGGGTGGTCGTTGATCACCGCGTCCACACCGCCGTTTTTCAGCTCCAGCAAAGCCTGGTCGGTGTTAGTGAAGTAGCGGATCTTGGCTCCGGGCACTTCCTTGGCCTTCAGCGCACCGGTCGTACCGCTCTGCACGGCGATAGACTTGCCCTTTAGATCAGCAAAGCCTTTAATCGTGTCATTTTTGGCCTGCACAGCTACGCTGAGTCCGGACTGGTAGTAAGGATCGGAGAAATTAACCACTTTTTGGCGCTCGGGCGTAATGGTCATGGCCGAAATGGCCGCATCGATCTGCCCGGCCTGCAGCGCGGCAATCAGCCCGTCAAAAGCCATGCTCTTATACTCAACTTCCAGATTGGCCGCTTTGCCCACGGCGTGGATCAGGTCCACATCAAAGCCCACATACTGACCAGTCTTGCTATCCTGAAACTCAAAGGGAGCAAAAGTGGTATCCGAACCCACCACAATCTTCTGCGGCGCTTTTTGCTCCGCCTGGCCCTGGGCGGCATCTTTCTTTTCGGCCGTACCGGAAGCACCGCACCCGGCCACCAGCAGCATAGCCAGCACTGCCACAGCCGCCCACACTTTCCACAGCATTACTTTTTTCTGCATTTCTTAACCCCCTTAAAAACACTGATGAATAAATATAAACTAACCGCATACTTTTTCGCCATCAAAAAACAAAATCCTGCCCGGTAGAGGTCACAGCGCAAAATAAATCCGGGACCGACAGCAAAACATTTTGTGTAAACAAGCCTTGACGCAATAATTGGCGGATGAGAGAATATACCTGGTCAACTTCCGGCCGGCCCGAGTTGCGGGCCCTGTATATTACCGCCGGTATAACGCCCGGTATAATGAGTATTTTTTATAAAGTGAGTGTTGTCCATGCATTCCGGCCAGCAAATCAAGGCCGATCTGGCCCTGATCTTTGTCACTTTTGTCTGGGGAACCACTTTTGTAGTTGTACAAAACGTTTTGAGCGACATTGGTCCATACTATTTTCTGGCCATCCGCTTTACCCTGGCCTGCATACTGCTGGCCCTGCTGTTCCGCCGGCAGCTCAAACAGCTGGATTTATCTTATGCCGTGGCCGGCCTGGTCACCGGCACTGTTCTGTTCGGCGGCTACGCCTTTCAGACCATCGGCCTGAAATACACTACCGCCGCCAATTCGGGATTTATCACCGGACTGTGCGTGGTCTTCGTACCGGTTATTCTTTCTCTTTACCGGCGGAAAATACCCCCCCTGCCCCTGGCTGCCGGGGTACTCCTGGCTGCAGCCGGACTGGGCCTTCTTTCCCTGGGCGACCGGTTCGACATTAATTACGGTGATGTGCTGACCTTTTTCTGCGCCATTGGGTATGCCCTGCACATCCTGGCGGTGGCCCACTACACCAGGTTCTACAACCCCGAGCTGCTGACGATCTTGCAACTGGCGGCCGTAGCCATCTTCAGCACATTGTGCGCAGGCATCCTGGAAACACCCCCGCCCACTCTGACCCCGCGGGTCTGGCTGGCCCTGCTGGTCACGGCTGTCCTGGGCACGGCACTGGCCTTTTTAATCCAGAACAAAGTGCAAAAGTTTACTTCGCCCGTCCACACAGCGGTTATCTTCACCGCCGAACCGGTTTTCGCCGCCCTGACGGCTTACCTGGTAAACGGTGAACAATTTACCGTGCGCAAACTGGCTGGCTGCGCCCTGATCCTGACCGGTATGCTGCTCTGTGAGCTGAAAGGTTCCGACAGCAAGCCGCCACAGGATAGCCAGGAATGTGCCTCAGCCTGACCGGCCGGGTTGCTCCGCCCGACTGGTCGGGCAACCGGTTCAGATATAATTTCTCTCCATATGCCGAATTTCTACATCCGGGCAGCTCCGGATGTGCTGCAGTACCGCCTCCAGCACCTGATCCACGTGACCGTACTCACCCGCCACCGCAGCAACGGCCAGCCTGGCGCTCTGCCAGCTGTCCTGCCGGTCCACTTCGGCCACCGCTACACGATAGCGCTGATAGAGCCTTTCCAGCAGGCCCTTGATCACCCGGCGCTTATCCTTCAAAGAGCGGGAGTTGTAAATATGCAAATCCAATTCCAGGGCACCCACCGCCATTATCCGACCTCCCCCAATCATTCTGTTAATAATTTACCCGATTTGACCGGGAACAGCAATCAGGCGCACCGGGCAAACCAAACCCCGCCGCATGCCCGTAAAGACAAAAAAATAAGGCTTGTACAAGCCTTAAAGGGAAGATGAGAAGGGGTATTTATGTGAAGGAGGTATTATCTGTATTATAGGTGTACTCCCTTAAAAAAACCTTAAGCAGCGATTAATTTAGCTTTAAATTTACTTGATCGGACACCTTTTCAACACTGGCAAAATGTGAAATAATTACATCCAAACCCCATCCCCCGGGATGCTCAAGGGAGAGATATTTTGTGTACCTGAACAACCTTTTTGTTTACGGCACCCTGCTGCCTGGCCTGGCCAACTACCACCGTTTCATTGCCGCCTACCAGCCCCGGGTGTTTCCGGCCCGGGCCCGCGGCGTACTTTATTACCTGCCTCAAGACGACTATCCGGTGGTACTGGAGGGAGATGGCACCATCAAGGGCGTGGTTTTCCGCAGTGAACACATGCCGCTGATCCTGCCCGAAATTGACGAAATCCAAAAATACACCGGGGTGGAAAGCCAGAGCCATTTAATTCGGGAAATCCGGGATGTTCGTTTGCTGGAAACCGGTGAAAACATCAAGGCCCATATGTACCTTTGGCCTCCGTCCCGTGCCGACTGGCTGAAGAAAAACGGTGTGGTCATCCTGGACGGCGATTGGGCCAGGTTCCTGGGAGAGAGGGAGTCGCGCACCTAACATTTGTCGTCTCGACGACATTTTAACTGTCTATCATACGACAATTCCTTGTGTTAAAGATGTGTTATGCTAACTATTGAGGAAATATTCCACAAATAATTCACTTTAACACAAGGCGGTTGAAGAACATGCTATCCAGGTACACCCGACAGCGCCATGTTTCCGTACGCACTAAACTGGCTATCCCCATAACGCTGGTAGTCTTTCTGAGCATGACCGTAATAGTGGCCAACGGCATGTACAGGCTGCGGCAAATTATTAACACTCTGGAAGAGAAACAGCTGCTCATGACCGCCCAGGTCATCCAAAAGGACATTGAACAGGTCTATGCATCGGCCACACTGGCTCTACAGGGCATAGCCCAGAACCCGGATATTCAGGAAGCCTTTGCCCGGCGGGACAGGAGCAGGCTGTATGAGCTTACCGCACCCATCTTTAAGGAAGCCCGGAAAGCCGGTGTGGACCAGTTTCAGTTTCACCTGGCGCCAGCCATAGCATTTCTTCGCCTGCACATGCCGGATAAATATGGCGACGATCTGAGCACTATCCGCCCTACAGTTGTAGCCTGTAATAAATCCCTCCAGACGGTAGCCGCCCTGGAAGAGGGGCGGGGTGGTTATGGTTTTCGGGTGGTCATGCCCATGTTTTACCAGGGGAAGCATACTGGCAGTGTAGAGTACGGACTGCGCCTGGATGAACAAATGTTGAACAAATGGCAACATGTGACCGGGGGCCAGTTATTCATCTATCGGCGTGCCAGCAGCGATATTGCCTGGCAGGACAATGCCCGGAACAAGCTGCTGCTGGCCGGAACACAAAATGAGGACCGGTTTAACATTGACCCCAAGCTTCTGGAAAGCCTTTTTCACGCCAACCAGCAGCAGATTGTTCGTACCGCTGGTCAGCAATACATCGCTCTGTTAATTCCCCTGCACGATTTCCATAATCAGCCCCTGGGGTATATCAAGCTGGTTCAGAGCCGCGATTTTATCACCAGGGCTTTTAACAGCACTGCCACCAGCACCGGGGTTATCGTCCTGCTTTCCTTGATCATTACTGTTTCCCTGATCTTTTTACTGCAAGCCTACTTTCTTCGCCCGCTCACCCAGCTGGTGAATTGTCTTGACAACATCGCCCGGGGGGAACTGGGGGCCTGCGTCACCATTAACACAAATGACGAATTTGCTCTGCTGTCCGCCAGTTTTAACAACATGAGCCAGCATATCGCCCGGCTGATGGGTAGTATTACCATTGCCGCCGCTGATTTTCAGGACAGCAGCAGCCAACTGGCCATGAGCACCGGCAACCTGGCGGCCAATCTGCGACAGCTCAACGCTGCCGCCCAGGAGCTGTCAGGTGCCAGTCAGCAGCTCAATGCTGACACGCACACCTTAAGCCAGCAGACCTCCCGGCTGGCTGCGGAAACCGAACAAAGCCACAGCGAACTACATACCAGCATCAACCAGGTTCAGCAAATTGCCGATCAGATGAACAGACTATCACAGACTGTAGAAAAGCTGGCCGGACATTCTCACAGTATAGCGGGGATTGTCAACACTGTAACCGAAATTGCTGCCCAAACCAATTTACTGGCCCTCAATGCAGCCATCGAAGCCGCCCGGGCCGGCGAAGCAGGTCGCGGCTTCACCGTAGTGGCCGCCGAAATACAAAAGCTGGCTATATCCTCCGCCGATGCCGGCAAGAAAATCAAAGCATTAATCCAGGAAGTGATGGCAGAAATTGATCTTTTAAATCAGGGTATGACCACAGGAAAGGCAGCAGCAGCGGAAGGGGTAGCCATGGTTACCAGTTCGGTGGAAAGAATTATGGCGGTCACAGGAGGAATACAGGAAATGCTCCGCCGCCTCCAAGGCGTCTTTGCCTCTATCGACACGCTCAGCGGCGGCAACCAGCAACTGGTGGCCAGCCTGGCCGACCAGAACCAGGTGCTGGAAGAACTACATTCCCAGGCTGAACAAATGGCTGAAAAAGCCCAGAAATTAAATGAACAGCTGAATAATCAGGCCATAGTCAACTCCTGAAATGTGCTTCCACCTCCCTGATAACAGGGAGTTTTGTTTTGCCTGGCAATCTTGTTGAGTTATAATAACATCAACCGGTTTGTTCCCTGGTACCAGCCCTTGGAATATATTCAGGGGGATGATGAACATGCTGGCTTTAACCTTTGAAACCGGCCCCATTCGCCCGCCCAGCGAGGCCGGCAGCCTGCTGCTGCGCCTGACCCGCAACTGCCCCTGGAACCGCTGCGCCTTTTGTATCACCTACCGGGGACAGCAGTTCTCCCGCCGCGCCCTGCCGGAAATATTGCGAGACATTGACAATGCGGCGGCATTGCGTGAGGAAATCATGCAGCTTTCTTTCCGCCTGGGACTGGGCGGGCGAGTAGACCAGCAACTTCTCGCTCATCTTTACCAACAGGGCGGTGAATGCCACTGGCTGGTGGCCAACTGGCTGGCCCACGGGGGCAGCACTGTCTTTCTCCAGGACGCCAACTCGCTGCTCCTGCCCACCGCGGAGCTGGTGCAAATACTGCAGCACATCAAAAGGCGCCTGCCCGGTGTGCAGCGCATCACCAGCTACGCCCGTGCCTCCACCCTGGCCCGCAAAACCATCAGCGAACTGCAGGAACTGGCCGGTGCCGGCCTAAACCGCCTGCATGTAGGCATGGAATCGGGTAGCGACACAGTATTGCGACTGATCAACAAGGGCACCACGGCGGCACAGTTGATTGAAGCGGGACGGAAAGCCCGCCGGGCCGGGCTGGAAGTATCCTTCTATATGATGCCCGGACTGGGCGGCAAAGAACACAGCCAGGAGCACGCCCGGGAGTCGGCCCGGGTACTCAGCGAGGCCAACCCGCACTTTATTCGCTTGCGTACTCTCACCATATTACCCGGTACTCCGCTGGCCGGGATGGTCACCCGGGGAGAATTTCTAGAAATGAGTGAGGACGAGATTGTTCACGAACTGCGCCTGTTTATAGAAAGCCTGCGTGGCGAAGGCAGCACACTGACCAGCGACCACAGCATGAACCTGCTGGAGGAGCTGGGCGGCCGGATTCCCGACCAAAAACAGCAAATGCTGGACACCATTGAAGCATATTTAAGACTGCCAGTGGAAGAACGGCTGCATTTTCAGCTGGGCCGCAGATGGGGCCTGTACCGCCGTCTGGCTGACCGGCTGGAACCCGCCCGGCGCCGGCAGGTGGAGCAGGCCGTGCAGCAGCTCAAGGCTGGCGGCCGGCTGGAACAAACCATTGCCAGCCTGCGCCGCCAGGTACTGTAGCAACATCAGTCCCCGAATCGATCGTGATACTCGTCCTTGATTTCAGCCCGGAAACTGCGGATGGCTTCCTCCCGCCGCCGATTTTTGGCCTCTATGGCCGCCCGCTGCTCACTGTTCAGACGGGTGTTCTCCAGCGTCTCCCTGGCCTCATGCATGTTTTCAATGGTGTTGTCAATCATCTCCTGCATTTTCCGGATATTGTCGGAACGGTTATCGGGTTTGGCCATTTTGCTCCCCCCTTGTGTTATTTTTCAGGCCATAGTTTGCCCGCAGCCCGGCCTGCTTACGCATCTCGCTCTCACTTCGGTCAGGCGGCTCAATCCCAACAATAATTTACTTGTATCAATTGTTAATTTTCACTTTGCCTAAATGTCACCCGAGCAGCAAATTAAATGCGGGCACCAGGGTCAAAGACAATCAAGGCACCATAAATGTATGTCGCCAAATTGGCCCCCAAACGGCTTATAAAATCGAGTAGGAGGGTGCGGTGAGCCCCCGACCTCTCACACCACCTACCATGTGGGAGCAGGCCAGCACACTGGGTCCATTATTGCATTTCATTTCCTTTAAATCTGCTTGCGGCATTTTTTGTTTTACCTCCTGTTATTTATTAATTGAACCCGGGGAGCGGGGCTTTAGGCTGCCCGCTCCCTGCAGTTTTGGTTGAAGCTAAAGCTAATGATTGCGCCGTAGTAGGTATTGGCGCAAGTGATACGCTCCAGGTGGGCTTCCAGCCGGCCACCCAGCAGGTCCAGTACCGGTGTCAGTACCTGGGCTGACGTCTTCCGTATGTAGCCAATTACCGCACTGCCTTTACCTACCACTGTGGCCACCACAGCTATGGCATTGCTGTCAGTCAGGTTGTTCTTTTCCCGTACCAGAGTGATTTGTACCAGCTCCGGACTGTACTGTGCCAGACGCTGCAGTAGTCGCTGCCGATTGCCGAAGCTGACGCCATGTACTCTGGTCTTGAGCTTGTCCGCCCGGGCTACCTACCAGGCTAGCTTGAGGGCTTCCTCCCGCTCCAGGTGACGGGCCTTCATCAGGCTGGGCGCTAGGGTTAAGGCGATTTGTCTTTGCATTGGCGGTTCCTCCCCTATAAGTATTATTTGTCTTATATTGACCGCTATGTTCAATATCTTGGTAGCAATGTAACATAATGTGATTACTATATTAAGCATTATGATTAAGATATTGATCATATTTTTGCTTTGTGCTATTATATACCTGGATCCGTGATACCATCTCACCAATAACCATTTTCAGACATAATCTGGGTAATGTTACCTATTGCTCTGGGAATTCTGCCTAAATTTCAGTTA
>NZ_JBRAJI010000044.1:0-21647 GCF_052744395.1 Desulfurispora sp.
CAATTTGTAAACAAATTGCCGGACTGTCGTCCGGCCGCCCATTCACCACCCGCCTAAAGAGGCGGGAGTCCTCTGGGCGGATTTTGATAGAATAATCGCGGAGTGTCGATTGCGCAGTATATGAAACCCGGCTCGCTTGCGAGCAATATACAAAAGCAAGCCCGTAGCGAAACACCGTAACCGGCACCAGGTGCAGCGGCATTGCGAAGACAGAGGGCCGGACGCAGCTGCCCAGCCCTCTTTGGTTGCACTTTCAGATACGCTGTTCCAGTTTAAGAATGGCCATGTCATGCCTGGCCGAACGCCCGACCAGAAAATTGACATCCTCGGCAATGGCCAACAAGCGCTCATGCATTTGCTGTTGTAATTTGAGAATTTGATCACCACGCAGACTGTAGCCGTCAAAAAGAGCGCGGATTTTTTCTGTGATCTGGTTTTCCAAACGCAGTTCCAGTTTATCCACCCGGCGGGTTAGCTCCTGTATGTCGCCCTGCAAATCCTTCTGGCCGGCCTCCAGAGAGACAACCCGCTCTTCCAGAGAGATAACCCGCTCTTCCAGAGAGACAACCCGTTTTTCTAGAGAGACAACCCGTTCTTCTAGAGAGACAACCCGTTCTTCTAGAGAGACAACCCGTTTCTCAAGTGAAATAATGCAATTTTCCAGAGAAACTACCCGCTGCTCCAGAGCCGTCAGGCGTTTTTCCATTCTTTCCTGCCCGGCCTTAATGTCCTGTACACAGGAAAGTATTTGCCCGAGCACATCTTCCATGGCCGCTTTCACCTCTGGATAATTATGTATAACAATTATCTGACAGAGTCAGGCAGAATGTCAATCAAAAATATTTGCTGGTCACCCAGGCCAGAGCCATGGCCACAAATACGGCCGGCAGCAGGTTGCCCACATTGATCTTTTTGATGCCCAGCACATTGATGCTGATGCCGACTATGAGCAGCCCGCCGGTGGCCTTGAGTTCGGCAATGACCGGGTCGCTGAAAAAGCCTTTGACCAGTTCGGCCAGCAGGGTGATGCTGCCCTGATAGATGAAAACTGGTACTGCGGAAAAAGCAACGCCGATACCCATAGTGGAAGCAAAGAAAACCGAGCTAACGCCGTCCAGGATGGACTTGGCTAGCAGCGTGGAGGGATTGCCGGTCAGACCGTCCTCCAGCGACCCCAGGATGGCCATGGCCCCCACACAGTAAACCAGGCTGGCAGTGACAAAGCCGCGGGCAATGTTGCTTTCTGTGCTTTTAAACTTGCTTTCAATGTACTGGCCAATGCTGTCCAGCCTCCGCTCTATCCCCAACCACTCTCCGATCATCCCCCCTATCACCAGACTGATGATTACAATGAGCAGGTTCTGGGTTTCCAGAGCCATCTGAACTCCTACCAGAAAAACAGCCAGACCGATCCCTTGCATGATGGTATCGCTGGCAGCGGTGGATATGCCCTTGCGTAGCAAACAGCCCAACAGACTGCCGGCTACGATAGCGGCTGCGTTGACAATGGTTCCGATCAAGATGAGCGCCTTCTTTCTGCGGTGTGTTGTTGTGGAATATATTGTGGTAACTGCGCAATGTTTCACGTGAAACATTGCGCGGCACCACGGGGTCTGGTGTCCGGTCGGTTGGTGCGGATGAAACAGCCTGCGGAGTCTGAAAATGCAACGGGCAGGAAGCCCGCCGGTGCTTGGAGTACACTATCCGAACAAAAATACATGCCCGCATATGGTAAGCTGGCGGGCCGTGGTTACCGTAAGGATTAACCAATAATCTGATTGATTAAACGGGCCATCTCGTCGCTGTCCTTAAAGGAAATGATGATCTTGCCGCCCCCGTCCTTTTCCTTGCGAATTTTTACTGGTGCCTTTAAAAAGCTCTGCACCGATTCCTCGATTTCCCGCACCTGGATGGCGGCATCATCCTGCGCCTGTTCGGCTTTAGCCGGCCGGTTCGGCCGGCTCTGCAGGGCCTTGACCAGTTCCTCGGTCTGGCGGACGCTCAGGCCTCTGGCGACCACCCGGCGGGCAATTTTGAGCTGCCAGGCGGCATCGGGTGCAGCCAGCACGGCCCGGGCGTGACCGGCGGTGAGCTGGCCCTGCTGCAGCATATCCTTGACTTCGTCCGGCAGATGCAAAAGGCGCAGCATATTGGTGATAAAAGGTCGGCTTTTGCCCACCCGCTGAGAGAGATCCTCCTGGGTCAGGCCGTATTCGTCAATCAGGCGGCGGTAGGCGGTGGCTTCTTCCAGAGGGTTTAAGTTTTCCCGCTGGATATTTTCAATCAGGGCTACAGCTGCTGCCTCCAGGTCATCGTAATGCCGTACGATGGCCGGGATTTTGTCCATTTGCAGCAGGCGGCAGGCCCGCCAGCGGCGCTCGCCGGCGATCAGCTCATAGCTGCCGTCCGCCAGGCGGCGCACCACCACGGGCTGGACCACGCCGTGTTCGCGGATGGAATCGGCCAGTTCCTGCAGCTTGTCATCGGCTATATGCTGGCGGGGCTGGCCTGGGTGCGGTTTGATCAAATTAATGTCTATTTCCAGTAAAGCTGCCTCGGATGAGGAAGAATCCAGTACCTGGCCGGCCGTAGGGAAAAGCACCTCCAGGCCCTTGCCCAGGCCGCGCTTTTTAGTCAAGTCCCATCACCTCCCGGGCCAGCTCCTGGTACACTTCCGCTCCCCGGGAGCGGCGGTCGTACATCATCACTGGCTGACCGTAGCTGGGCGCCTCGGAAAGGCGGACATTGCGGGGGATGATGGTGCGGTAAACCAGGCTCTTAAAATGTTTTTTCACCTCTTCCACCACCTGAATACTTAAATTGGTGCGCCCGTCAAACATGGTCAGCAAGACACCTTCAATCTGCAGTTGCCGGTTGAAGCTGCTCTGGACCATGCGGATGGTGTTCATGAGCTGGCCCAGACCTTCCAGGGCATAGTATTCGCATTGAATGGGGATGATCACCGACTGCGCGGCCGTCAGGGCGTTAATAGTCAAAAGGCCCAGAGAGGGTGGGCAGTCAATGATTGTGTAATCATAACCGGGCACGCCGCTTAAAGCGTTGCGGCAGCAGTATTCCCGCCGGGGGAGGTTGACCATTTCCAGCTCGGCGGCTGCCAGCTCGATGCGGGAAGGTAAAAGGTGCAGGTTTTTCAGCCGGGTGGGCAGGATGGCACTGTTTACCGGCAGGTTGTTAATCAGCACGTCATATATGGTGTGCGGCAGCTCGTCTTTGTTGATGCCCAGACCGCTGGTGGCATTGCCCTGGGGGTCAATGTCCACCAGGAGCACCTTCTGGCCCAGCAGGGCCAGTCCGGCGCTCAGGTTGACCGCGGTGGTGGTTTTGGCTACGCCGCCCTTCTGGTTGGCGATAGCAATGATTTTGCCCATAGCATACATCAGCTTCCTTTGCTGGCTCAAGGTGAGTATTCTTTGGCTTCGGCAGTTGACATTCTCCCCGAGCCTTTCGGCAGGGAGGGGCGTTACGGTGCGATTCGGTAAATAATTCAACGGCTAGCAGGACACTTCCTGCCGGGTAGCGTAAAATAGCTCGGGGCAGCAGAAAATAGGATTAAAAAAATTAAAATACCAGCGGGGAGGATGCAGAGTGAGCTACCATGATTTGCACCCGGAAAAACTGGCCGGGCGGGTAAAGCAGGCGGTGCAGATGCTGGCCGACTGTAGGTGTGCGCCTGGCAGTGTCAGGTGAACCGGCTGTCACAACATCAACCTGGTCTCCCCCAGTCATTTTGTCCCGCAAATACTGGAAGCGCTGCTGCTGGCGGTGGAACAGGGCCTGCACATCCCGCTGGTTTATAACACCGGGGGTTATGATGCTCTGCCCACCCTGCAGCTATTGGATGGAATCATCGACATTTACATGCCCGATATCAAATTCGGTGATGATGAGCTGGGTCGGCGCTATACCGGGGCGCCGCGCTACTTCACAGTGGTCAGGCAGGCAGTGCGGGAAATGCACCGCCAGGTGGGAGACCTGGTGGTAAATGAGCAGGGGCTGGCGGTAAGGGGATTGCTGGTGCGCCATCTGGTGCTGCCCCAGGATCAGGCCCGTACCTCCGCGGTGCTGGAATTTATTGCCCGGGAGATATCGCCCCACACGCTGGTCAATATTATGGATCAGTATTATCCGGCACACCGGGCCCACCATTATTCGGAACTATCCCGCCGGGTTACCCGGGATGAATATGCCCGGGCCCGGAAACTGGCTCAGCAATATGGCCTCAGGCGGATTTGTTAGGATTGGCCCGATGGTCCAAATTAACGTTGGCGCTAAAGACAAATTATGGTATAATCTAAAAACAATAATCAGAATATTTTTATTTGTATATATTTATCAACCGGTTAATTGACCAAAGAGCAGTGTCTCAAACCATAGGCACCTGGTCCGGCTCCCTGAAGGCACGAGCTGATGGTACAGCGGGGAGTATAAAGCCCGGGAAAGGGGGGATGGGTTTATCCATAGAGATATAGCTGCAGTACCGGGTATAACTATAGCCCGGCCCAGTCAGGTCATTAAAACGAGGGGGGTATAGAGATTGAAAAAAATCTACAGTTTTCTTGTTGCCGCGCTGGTTACCGGTTTGCTGCTCTGGGTTGCCGGATGCGGTGGCAGCCAACAAACCGCCGCTCCGGGCAGTGGGGGAGGGAAAATCCAGGTTAAATTTTCTCACGTTACTTCGGAAACCTCGCCCAAAGGGCAGGCGGCGCTCAAGTTCAAGGAGTTATTGGAAAAATCCGGCCAGTTCGAGGTGCAGGTTTTCCCCTCCTCCCAGCTTTTTGGCGACAAGGAGGAGCTGGAAATGCTGCGGGCCGACAATGTGCAGTTTATTGCTCCTTCAGTGACCAAGCTGGTGGGCTTTGTTCCGGCTTTCCAAATTGTGGATATGCCCTTCCTGTTCCAGAATGACCGGGCGGCCTACGCCTTTTACGACGGTCCGGCCGGGCAGAAGCTGATGCGGTCGCTGGAGAGTCACGGCATGCTGGGCATGGCCTGGTGGATCAACGGCTCCAAGCATTTCACCAACTCCAAACGGCCGCTGCAAAAACCGGCCGATTTTAAAGGTCTCAAATTCCGCACCCAGAGCGGTGGCGTGCTGGATGAACAGTTTAAGGCTCTGGGGGCCGGCTCCCAGACCATTCCTTTTGGTGAAGTATACCAGGCCCTGGCCAACAAAACCGTGGACGGCCAGGAAAACACTTTTAATAACATCGACACCCAGAAATATGCCGAGGTACAAAAATACCTGACCATTTCCGGCCACGGCCGCCTGGACTACCTGGTGATCACCAACACTAAATTCTGGAATAAACTGACGGCGGAACAGCAGAAAATTGTCCGGGACGCCCTCCAGGAAGCCACCGCCTACGAGCGCCGGCTGGCCGAGGAGCTTAATGAAAAGAGCAAACAAAATCTGCTGGCCAGTGGCAAGCTGCAGGTTTATCAGCTTACCCCGGCTGACCGGCAGGAGTTTATCAAGGCCATGCAGCCAGTATATCAAAAATATACCGATGTAATTGGCCGGGAATATATCGAAGCGGCCCAGAAAAGCGGTCAATAGAAAAAAATGGGCGGGCAGCGGCGAGAATACTGCCCGCCCTGCTGTCTTTTAGATGATGACGAAGATCAGGGAAGCCGGTGTGGCGAAGATATACAGGGGGGTTACCATGATGCAGACAGGTTTGAAAAAAGTCTATCGCACCTTTGAGGATTTTTTTCCCGGCATCATGCTGTTCAGCGGCCTGACGCTAATTTTTGTCAATGTGTTGCTGCGGTATTTCTGGCAGCGCCCGCAATCCTTCATTGATGAAATGGCCGTTTATTTTGTAGTCTGGGGCATCCTGGCCGGTTTTGCCCCGGCCCAGCGGGATAACTACCACATCAAGGTGGAGTTTTTTTATGAGCGGCTGGGCCCGGCCAGCAAGAAAATAGTAGATATATTTGCCTTAAGTTTGAGCCTCTTTTTTGCGCTGCTGTATACCTGGTTCGGTCTCCTTTTGGTGCAGGATTATCTGGCCAGCGGGCAGTGCTCGGCCGACAGCCGGTTTCCGCTGTGGGTGGTTTACCTAATTGTTCCCCTAAGCGGCCTAATGCTGTCTGCCCGCTTCGCCCTGCCCCTGTGGCAGAACATCACCGCACAGAAATTAAACGGCCGGTCGGCGGACCGGGGAAAGGGGTGCAGTAACTGATGGATGTGGGGCTGCTCTTTGGCCTGTTTGCCCTGCTTTTCCTGCTGCGGGTGCCGGTGGCCGTAGCCCTGGCCCTGGCGGCCATGGCCACCATCCGGCTGTTTACCGATTTCACTCTGCCCCTGGTGGCCCACCGCATGTTTGCTTCCCTGCTCTCCCCTCCCCTGCTGGCCATACCCGCTTTTGTCAGCGCCGGCGTGGTCATGATGCACGGTGGGATTTCCAAGTATATCATTGCCGCCCTGCGCAGCTGGCTGGGGCACCTGCCCGGTGGTCTGGCTGTGGTCACAGTGGGGGCGTGCGCCATTTTTGCGGCCATTTCGGGCTCCAGCCCGGCCACTGCCGCCGCCATCGGGGCAATCATGCTGCCAGCCCTGCTGGAGAGCGGTTATCCCAAGCGCTACAGCATGGGGCTGATCGCCGCGGCCGGCACGCTGGGCATTCTCATTCCCCCCAGTGTGACCATGGTGGTGTTCGGCGTGACCGCGGAAGAATCCATCGGCGACCTGTTTATGGGCGGCCTGCTGCCGGGCCTGGGCCTGGCCACGGTGCTCATTTTTAGTGCGGTGCTTTACGCCCGGGTAAGGCGCTTCCCCTGCCAGCCCCGGACCTCCTGGCCGGAGCGCTGGCGCAGTACGGCCAAAGCCCTGCCCGGCATGGTGCTGCCCCTGCTCATTCTGGGTACCATTTACCTGGGCGTGGTCACCCCCACCGAGGCGGCCGTGCTTTCCCTGTTTTACGCCCTGTTTGTCGCCACCTGCATCTACCGGGAAATGTCCTGGGCGGCGCTGCGACAAATCCTGCGCGAATCCGTAAACATCTCAGCCATGATCTACCTGGTGATTGCCGCGGCCATGGTTTTTTCCATGTACCTCACCTATCAGCAGGTACCCCAGCAGATTATCGCCTGGATCAGCGAGGCCCGGTTGAACAAGTATCTGTTTTTCCTGGCCACCAACCTGATGTTTTTTGTCATGGGCACCTTCCTGGAGGCGGTGTCCATTACCCTGATCACCCTGCCCCTGCTGCTGCCCATCATCAAAGCTCTGCAAATTGACATCATCCAGTTTGCCGTGGTGATGACGGTGAATATGGAGCTGGCCATGATCACGCCGCCTGTTGGCCTTAATCTCTATGTGGTCAGTTCCATGGCCAAAAGTCGCCTGGAAGAGGTGGTGCGCGGGGTTTGGCCGTTTATTCTAATCCTGGTGGGCTTTCTCATACTGCTGATCCTCTGGCCCGACCTGTCCACTTATGTGCCCCGCCAGCTGATGCAGCACTGATCGGGGGCTGTATTTTTGTCAGGCTACCCGGTATAATTGTACAGGTGGGCGAGAGCAATTATACAAGGTGGTGGCCAGACATGATCCATAAATTCACCTTTGACGGTACCCATCTGGTGCTGGATGTGCACAGCGGCGCACTGCACCAGGTGGATGCCCTAGTTTACGCCATGCTGCAGGAAGGAGCGGTTTTTGACCCGGCGGCGGCGCTGCGGGCTGGGCAGGAGTGGCTGAGTGGGCTGGCCGAAGCCGAAGTTTCCAGCAGCGATGTCCAGTCAGACAACCGCACTGTAACAGAAAGGGGCCTGGGCCAGCCGCGCCAGGACAAGAGCGGGTCTGAGCGGGCGGATGGTTCCCGCAGTAAACCCGCGGCCGGCCAGGAAAATCTGCTGTCCGAAGCCCTGGCCGAAATCCAGCAACTGATTGCCCAGGGTCTGCTGTACAGTTCCGACCCTCTGGGCGGGAGCTATGAACCGCCCCCGGGCGGAGTGGTCAAAGCACTTTGCCTGCACCTGGCCCACGACTGCAACCTGGCCTGCCGCTACTGTTTTGCTGGCCAGGGGGCCTATGGCGGGCCGGCCGGGCTGATGAGCGCCGCGGTGGGGCAGCAGGCCATCGACTTTTTGCTGGCGGCCGCCGGGTCGCGCCGGCATGTGGAAGTGGACTTTTTTGGCGGCGAGCCGCTGCTGAATAAACCCGTGCTGTATGAGCTAGTGCCTTACGGGCAGCAGCAGGCGCAAAGAGCGGGTAAACAGATCAAGTTTACCCTTACCACCAATGCGCTGCTGCTGGACCGGGAGACCGCCGATTTTTTAAACCGGCACGAGATCAGTGTGGTTTTAAGCCACGACGGCCGGCCGGCCGTGCACGACCGTATGCGCCCCTTTCCCTCGGGCGCGGGATCGGCCGAGCCGGTGCGGGAAAGGATGCAGGCCTTTCTGGCCGGCCGGGACTATCAGAACTACTATGTGCGGGGTACCTATACCGCTTACAATACCGACTTTGCCTCCGATGTGATCTATTTGATTGAGCAGGGCTTTACCGAAGTTTCGGTGGAACCGGTGGTGGCCCCGCTCAAGGCGCCCTATGCCCTGTGCGAGGAGCACCTGCCCGAACTAAAGGCTCAATACGAAATACTCACCCGCTACCTGCAGCAGCGCCGGCAGGTTGGCCGGCCGGTCAATTTCTTCCATTTCAATATTGACCTGGAGGGTGGGCCCTGCCTGGCCAAGCGGCTCACTGGTTGTGCAGCCGGGGTGGAATATCTGGCTGTGGCCCCCGATGGGGGGCTTTACCCCTGTCACCAGTTTGCCGGCCGGGAGGATTACCGCCTGGGCGATGTCTGGCAGGGGGTGCAAAACCGGCAGCTGGTGGAGGTATTTCGCCAGGCCCACATCTATCACAAGCCCCATTGCCTGGACTGCTGGGCCCGCTACTACTGCAGCGGGGGCTGCCACGCCAGTGCCATCAATTACGGCGGCCATATTCTGGCTCCCTATCCTACGGGTTGCGAACTGGCCAGAAAGCGGCTGGAATGTGCGCTGTACCTTAAAGCACAGCAGTTGGCCGAGTAAAAATGAGCCGCCAACCTGTCGAACCTGTGCAGATTGTTTTATGATATTTGCCGTAATCTGGCGATACTGGGATGTCAACAGGGGAAAATTGCCCCTGTTTTCTTTTTACGCCATTTTAACAAAATAACTATCCCGTGTTAAAATATGCCTGGTTGTGATTGGCCAACCTGTGTGTAATTTCTTAATATTCTGAATATTATCATGGTAATAATATACTGGCACTGACCTGAGCCCGGGCCGGTACCGGGCAGCTAGATTACGAACAGGGAGTTGATGCGGTGTGCACTGGCGGCTGGGGCCGGGTCCGCTCCGATGGCTGGCCCACCGGTTGAAGAATCCCCACGAGCCCAATTTGATCATAGCAGTGGCTCTGTACACGGTATTTATTATGTATTTGTGCGCGGTAATCGGCGCAGGCGGCCGGGCCTGGGCCGTGCAGGTGAACGGGCGGGAAGTGGCCCTGGTCAAGGACGAAAAAACCGCCCGCCAGGCTCTGGAGCAGGTAGTGGACGCCCGCAGCCGGGAGCTGGGTCGGCCGGTGCTGCCCCTGGAGAAAGTACAGGTGGTCAGCGTAAGGCGCTCCAATCCGGAACTGCTGGATGAGCAGGCCCTGGCTGCGCTGCTCACCGGTTGTCTGACCTATCAGTCAACGGCCACGGGTCTGGCGGTGAACGGTGAAGTAAAAATTATCCTTCCCGACCGCCAGGAGGCCGAGCGGCTGCTGGCCCGTCTGAAGGCCCGCTTCAGCCGGCCGGGTGAAGCGGTGCGTTTTGCGGAGGATGTACAGCTGGTAGACGTGCAGTGCGATCCGTCTCGCGTGACGCCGCCCCAGGAGGCTCTGGAGCGGATACTGCAGGGGGGAGAGGCGGTTTCCCGGTATACGGTAAAAGAAGGCGATACGCTCTGGGATATCGCCCGGGCGGCCGGCAGGACGGTGGAGCAGATTGCTGCGGCCAACCCGGAAATCAATCTGGACATGCTGCAGATTGGTCAGGAAATCAAAATGAATACGGTTAAGCCCTTGCTCACAGTGGTGGCCACCTCCCGCCAAGCCGTCACCGAGGTCATTCCCCCCGAGGTAAAGGTGGAAAAGGACAAGTCCCTGCTGCTGGGTGACAGCAAGGTCAAACAGCCGGGCAAACCCGGCAAGAAAGAAGCAGTGTATGAAGTGGTGCGCGTCAACGGCGCAGTCAGCCAGCGCCAGCTGGTGGCCGAGCGCATTATTGAACAGCCGCAGCCCCGGATCATCGCCAAGGGCAGCCGGTTGCTGCTGGCCTCGCGTTCCCGGAATGGCGACGCCCGCCTGGCCTGGCCCACCGTGGGTTCGGTGGTGTCCCCTTACGGCAAACGCTGGGGGCGTATGCATGAAGGTGTGGATATAAGCGGCGGTATTGGCGACCCGGTGGTGGCCGCCCAGTCGGGTACCGTGATCCGGGCCGGCTGGTACAGCGGTTATGGTAAATGCGTAGATATTGCCCATGGCGACGGCGTGGTCACCCGGTACGGCCACTTGTCCCGGATTAGCGTGTCGGTGGGGCAGTATGTGGAGAAAGGCCAGCTGATTGGCCGGGTGGGCAATACCGGGCGTTCCACCGGGCCCCACCTGCACTTTGAAGTGATTGTCAACGGCACACCGCGTAACCCCATGCGTTATCTGTAGGAAATATGGCCGCAGCCCCTGGCCTGCCGGTGCCTTCCGGTAGTGCTTTCCCTGGCCCGCGGCTTTGTCGAATGGTTATTACTGGCCGCCCTCTGTTCCGGGCGGCCTTTTGCCGGCCGTCCTAATTATCGTAAAGGGCGGAAAAATTCGGGTGTTTTCATTAAACGGCGGTAATGCTATAATGATCAGCGGATAATACCGATCAAGAAGGGTTGTGAACAGCCGTATGGCCACCAGAAAAATAAAAGGTAGGAATCAGCAGGTTAAAGCCAAACCGGATCAAATGACCCGGCGGGAAAAACGCCGCCGTCAGCAGCGGATTGTCTTCGGTATTGTGGTAGCGGTGCTGGCTCTGGGTCTGATTGCCACTTCCATAGTCTGGTCGGTAGGAGGCCGCAGTAACCTGGCCAGTTCGGCCGGAGCCAGTGTGGCCCAGCCCGAGAAAGCTGTTTCGCCGCAGGAGCAGATTGCGCAGCTGGAAAAAGAGCTGCAGCAAAAACCGGACGATGTCCAGGTGCTCAGCCAGCTGGCTACGGCCTATTTGCGGGCCGGTCAGCGGGACAAGGGTCTGGCCATGCTGGAAAAGGCCGTGCAAAAACAGCCCGGCAATACCGATTTGCGGCTGGATCTGGCCCTGCACTATTTTCTGGCCAACCAGAATGACCAATCCATTGCCGAGCTCAGCCGGATTATAGAACAGCAGCCCGCCAACAAAACCGCCCATTTCTACCTGGGGCAGGTGCTGGCCCTGGGCAAGCAGGACTACAAAGGTGGCATTGCCGAACTGGAGAAGTACATCGAGCTGGCCCAAACCGGTGCTGATGTGCAAAAGGCCCGGCAGATGATTGATGAATGGAAAAAGATGATTAAGTAATTTCCCGGCCCCGCCGTCCCCAGCGGGGTTTTTTATCGAGACCATACCAATCAATTAGTCAGGTGAACAGACAATGAACTATTTAACCAGAATCAGGAATATATATACCAGAAAGAGAGCAGTCTGCCTGCTGGCTGTGCTGGCCGGCTGTCTTTTGGTACGCTGGCCGGGATGGCTGAAAAACAAGGCCTACGCAGCGTACCGGCTGGCGGCCCGGGGGCAGCTGCTGCTGGAAACCGGACGCTGGCCGGAGCGGCAAAGCGAGCATTTTTTACTGCGTTACCAGCCCGGTGATGCCCGGTACGCCCGCCTGGTGCTGGATACCGCCGAGGAGTTTTACCGGCCGGTGTTCCAGGTGTACGGGGTGGAGCCGCGCCAGAAGGTGTTGCTGGTGCTGTACCCCGACGCCCGCCAGCTGGGCGCAGGCTTCGGGTGGCCTTCCGGCACCAGCGCTATCGGCGTATACTGGGCCGGGGCGGTGCGGGTGCTTTCTCCTGCCGCCTGGCTGGGCGAGATGAGCCCGGAGCAAGCGGCCGGATATTTCCAGCAAAGCGGGCCCCTGGCCCACGAACTGACCCATTATGCCGTGGACTGGCTGACGGCAGGCAACTGCCCGCGCTGGCTGACCGAGGGGCTGGCTCAGTACGAGGAGTGGCGGCTCACCGGCTTTGAAATGCCGGGCGATGCGCAGGAGGAACCGGCCGCTCTGCCCCTGGCGGAGCTGGACGGCTATTTCGACACGCCCCGGGGTGAGAGCCGGGCTTATCGCCAGTCCTTTCTCCTGGTGCGCTATCTGATGGAAACCCGTGGCCGCGAAAAAATGCTGCAAATTTTGCGCAACCTGGGAAGCGGGCAGACTATAGAGGGAGCCATGCGGCAGACACTGGGGATTTCCCTGCCGCAGCTGGAGCAGGAGTGGCTGGCGGCCCGGTGAACCGGTCCCGCTGCCAGAGCGTAAACTGATCCGGGCCGGGAAAAACGGGCGTTAGCAGCAGAAAGGGCCGCCAACTTGAAAAAATGCCGGTTGGGGCAGGATTTTGGCGCAAAGTATAGTATTAGCAAAAGGTAGCCCGGAAATAACCTTACCGGCTGGCTTCTCCGGCGAGCAAACCGTCCGGCCAGTATCCCCCGGAGGTAAGATCTAGCACTGGGCCAATGTTGAGAATACGGTATGGGGAGAAGAGCATGGAGATAAATTACGACACCGGTAAAATTGTGGTGGCGGGCGGCCGGCGGCTTTCTGGCACGGTACGTATCAGCGGGGCCAAAAACGCCGCCCTGGTGCTGATCTGCGCCGCCACTATGGCTACCGAGCCGGTAATTCTGGAAAATGTGCCCGACATCAGCGATATTCATGTGCTGGTGCGGATACTGTCGGAAATTGGCCTGGAGGTGAGCTGGCCGGCGCCGGGTACCCTGGCTGTCTGTGCCACTACCGCTCCCCAGTTGCCCCCGCCCTATCAGCTGGTGAAGAAGCTGCGCGCTTCCAACCTGCTGCTGGGGCCGCTGCTGGCCCGCTTCGGGCAGGCCCAGGTTTCCCTGCCCGGCGGCTGCAACATCGGGGTGCGGCCCATGGACCTGCATTTTAAAGGGCTGGCCGCTCTGGGGGCCGACATCCGCATGGAAAAGGGCACGGTGCTGGCCAGCGCCGGCCGCCTGCGCGGGGCGCGCATCTATCTGGACTTCCCCAGCGTGGGGGCCACGGAAAATATTATGATGGCGGCCTGCCTGGCCGAAGGACAGACCATACTGGAAAACGTGGCCAAGGAGCCCGAAATTGTGGATCTGGCCAATTTTCTGAACTGCCTGGGGGCCCGGGTGCGCGGCGCCGGCACCGACGTGATCAAAATTGAAGGTACCGACCGGCTGGGCGGCTGTCTGCGGTACAACGTCATCCCCGACCGCATTGAGGCCGGCACATATATGATTGCTGCGGCCGCCACCCGGGGCAGCGTGCATTTGAGCGGGGTCATTTCCCGCCACCTGGAACCGCTCTGCGCCAAACTGCGCGAAGCCGGGGTTAGTGTCACCGAAGATGAGGAGAGCGTGCTGGTAGAAGGCGGCGGCAACTACCGGCCCATAGACATCAAGACGCTGCCCTATCCTGGTTTCCCTACCGATTTGCAGTCTCAGATGATGGCCTTTTTGTCCACCGTGCCCGGCATCAGCCTGATTACGGAAAACATTTTTGAAAACCGCTACCGGGTGGCCGATGAGCTGGCCCGCATGGGGGCGCGCATCAAGGTGGAAGGCCGCCTGGCCGTTATTGAAGGGGTGCCCGCCCTGCAGGGTACCCAGGTGCGGGCCAGCGACCTGCGGGCGGGCGCGGCGCTGATCATTGCCGGGCTGATGGCCCAGGGCCGCACCGAGATCTACAATCCCGGCTATATCTTCCGCGGCTACCACGATATTATTGGCAAGTTGCGCGCTTTGGGGGCGGAGATCTCCTTCCAGGATGAATAAGAATAAACCAGGGCCCCTGCCGGTGCAGTGGGCCCCTTTTGTTTGGGCCGGGGCGAAGGATTATGGGAGAGCCCCGGCCAGCAACTTTTGTACAGCGGAGTGGAACTGGCGCCGGCTAAAAGGTTTGGCCAGGTAGTCATCGCAGCCGCTTTGCAGCACCTTTTCCCGGTCGCCAGGCATGGCAAAAGCTGTAATACCCAGGATGGGTGTGGAGGGAGCGAGCTGTTTCATTCTGGCCGCCAGGGTGAAGCCGTCCATGCCGGGCAACTGCATATCCAACAGCACCAGCCCTGGGCGCTCTTTTTGGAAAAGCTCCCAGCCTTCTGGGCCACTGGTGGCTACCACTACCGAACAGCCAGCCAGCAGCTGCTCCAGGTAGATGAGCAACAATTCCTGATTTAAAGGATCATCTTCCACCAGTAAAACAGTTTTTTTCCAGTACATGATTATCCCTCCTGCTGGCGCGGATACTGGCGGGCCCGGTACACAAACCGGTTGTCCGTCCATGCTGGCCCGCAGTTCTTCAAGGTACTGGGGCTAAAAGTCACTGGCAGCTGGCGGCGGTCTGTGGGTGTCTGTCTGGCGCAGGACGCGCATCACTTGTTCCCAGAAGGCTGGTTGGAAAAGTTCAGCCTTGTTAAAAACGCCCCGGGTCAGGCCGCTGAGCATTTGCCGCTCCTGGTCGCTGAGCACACGGGCAGTGAGTACCAGTACAGGTATATCGCGCAGGGACGGGTAATCATAACGGCGAGTTAAAAACTCAAAACCGCCGCCATCTGGCATGACCAGATCTAAAATAATCAGATCGGGTTGCCAGTGCAGGGCCTGTTGTAGCCCTCCCGCAACGCTGTAGGCTGTTCGGCTTTCCAGGCCCCGGGCCCGCAAATATTCACTGATCACTTCGGTGATGGACGGTTCATCATCAATGATCAGGACGCGGGCAGTGCTGCTTACCGCGTTGTTGCTGGCCTGACGTTTATTTAGAGCGCGCTGTACGGCCAGGTAGAGCTCTTCTTGCTGAACCGGCTTGATTAAAAATTCGTCAGCTCCCAGCACCAGTCCTTTTTTCTTTTCCGGTAAAACCGAAATAACAATAATTGGCAGATGATTCCAGCGGGGCTGGGAGCGCAGGTCCAGCAATAGCTGCCAGCCCGCTTCTCCGGGCAATAAGATGTCCAGGGTAAGCAAGGAGGGCGCAAGGCTGTCCAGCAGCTGGCGGGCGGACTGCGCATCGGAGGCCCAACAGGTTTGATAACCCAGCTGCTGGAAAAAATTTTGCAACAATTCAGCGGCTCCGGGGTCATCTTCCACAATCAGGCATAGGCCTTCTGTTGACCGGGCGTTTGGGTCAGCAGGTGCTGGAGGGCTGGGGCTGGCTAGCACTGTACTGGCAGCAGGGCGATCTATTGTTTGTCCCAGGGGCAGTGTAACAGTAAAGACAGCACCTCCTTCCGGGCGGTTGGCCGCTTCTACAGTACCTCCGGCCAGTTGCACCAGCCGCTGGACAACGGCCAGCCCCAAACCACTGCCCTGCTGACGGCGGGAATAAAGATCGTCCGCCTGAACAAAAGGCTGGAAGATTAAGGCCAGTTTATCTTCGGGTATGCCCGGGCCTTCATCCCAGATTTGAATGACAAGCTGTTCAGCTTGCTGGCAGGCGGTTAAACCAACCCGTCCACCGGAGGGGGAAAATTTGATGGCATTGTGCAAGAGGTTGTAGATAATTTGTTTAAATTTACGCTCATCGCCAACCATGACCTCGGGTAGGCTGGCATCCTGTTCCAACAGCAAGGTGACATTTGTGCTGGCTGCCCGCTCCTTGAGCAGGCTAATGGCATTTTCCAGCACTGAACCGAGGAGAAAGGGTTCTTTGAGCCATTCACTGTGTCCGGCCTCAATTTTAGCCAGATCCAGTACATCATTGACCAGGCTGAGCAGGTGCTGTCCGGCCCGCACTATGTTGTTGGCAAAACGCTGTAGCTTTTCGGGTGGTAAATCTGGAGTAGTGGCCAGCAAATCGCCAAAGCCGATGATGGCATTGAGAGGCGTGCGCAGCTCGTGAGACATGACGGCCAGAAACTCACTTTTGGCATGGTTTGCCTGTTCCAGTTCATGCAACATCTGGTAATGAGCAGTCATGTCCTGAAAAACCAGAACCACTTCCGCTGGACTGTCACCAGCGGCTTGAACCAGAGCTACACTGGACTTAATGGGCAGCAGGTGGCCATCAGCATGACCAATTAAATATTCGGCACCGTCTATCATAGACCCGGTGCGGGCTCGTTGGGCCGGGCAATGAGGGGTATCACAGAGCAGCTGACCGGAATTGTTGCGGTGCTGGAGGATTTCCCGGCAGGATTTGCCGATGGCCTCTTTGGCCCTGTGGCCGGTAATCAAGGCTGCGCCCCGGCTCCAGGCGGTAATGTGTCCGGCGTCGTCCAGAGTGGCAATGCCACCCTGGGAACTTTGCAATACTGCCTCCACGTGGGCCAGACGCCGGGCCGCCAGGTCGGCCTGGCGGGATAATTCGGACAATAGCCTCTCCTGCTCGGCCCGGCGGCGGGCATTTTCCAGCACCAGATTGATATGCCGGCTCAGGCGCTGGAAAAAGCGCAATAAATGATCCTGGTCCGTGAAAGCATCCTGTTGTACCAGCAGGAAAAAAACCCCGTCTACCCGGCCCTGACCGACCGGCATAGCCAGAGCCAGATGCTGGGTGGGCGCGGTATGGCCGGCCCAGAGGTCGGCACTCTGGCGGGCCAGCATTAGCTTGCCACTGCGCAAACATTCCCCCACCAGGCCTTCCCCCGGTCCTATCTCGGCCGGCAGGTCGGGCGAGGTGGCTACAGCTGTGGTGCGCTTTAGCCGACCAGTCCAGGGATCTAGCTGGTAAAAACTGCCCGAGTTAATTAGCTGGCTTTGTAACAGCAGTTCCAGGACCGAAGTGGCTGGACGGGTGGGGTCAGTATGCTCGATAGCAGTGTTTTCAATCCATTTTTGAAAACTGGCAGCAAAAAAGGCTTCATCCCGGTAATAATGTAGTGCCACAAAGCGAATAACTTGTTCCAGATGGTTAATGAGATCTTTTCCGTTTCCGGTGCAGGAAGATGCCTGCTCATGCAGTGTTTGATCCAGCGAATAGTAAATCCGCTGCAGGGGCAAAGCCAGCTCCTGTTTAACTCGTCGTTTAAAAAGCAAAAAGAGCACAATAACCGTGCTGGCAATGGTCAGGGCTGCTGCCAGCAAAAATAACAGCAAGTAACGATTTTGTTGCAGGGCATTGTGGAAAAGTTCCTGGATTTGCTGATCAATCTGTTCCAGCTGGTGCAAAAACTCTCCTGCAGCTACGGTCAGCGCGGTCTGATGGCGGGAAATATCTTTATCCTGCAACAGCAGATGCAGCTGGTGGTGCTGTTCTTTCAGGCGGCTGACCTGCTGGTAGAGCACCGGCAGGTGGGTGACCTGGTTTTGAAAGTCGTTTAAATAAGTGGTGACCGGACAGTCTTTTTCAGCTACCGGATAATATTGGGGGGATTGTTGCCAGAAAAGGCGCATTTCCATATGATGCTCCCGGGCGGCATGTAACAGAGTATGGCCATCCCAGAAGCATTTCAGATTGTTGTAAAATCGCAAGGTGTTGGTGCCCGTACTGATAAGAATGAGCAGCAACAATACGGTGAGCAAGGTAGCCAGAAGGAAGTAAAGGCCGAAACTGTTTTCCGTGATTTCCCGATTATTGGGTTTCCGCATCAAGGACCTTCCTCGCTTTCCACCCGGTTGCGGCCCCGCTGTTTGGCCTGGTAGAGTAACTGGTCGGCCCGTTCCAGGGCCTGTTCCCAGTTTTCTCCCCGGCGGGCTTGTACCAGACCTCCGCTGATAGTAACCAGCAGACTTTGCCCATCGGTCAGTTCAACGGCTTGTTCGCCTACGGCCAGGCGCAGGCGTTCTGCGATGACGCGGGCGGCTGTCAGGGTGGCGCCCGGGAGCACGGCCAAAAATTCCTCGCCGCCGTAGCGGGCCAGCAGGTCCTGCTGGCGCAGCTGGCTCTTGAGCAGAGCGGCGGTTTTTTGCAAGACCAGATCGCCACTGTGGTGGCCAAAGCGATCATTAACCGTTTTGAAGTGATCCAGATCTAGCATAAGCAGGCATATGGGTAGACGCTCTGCTGTGTGCCTGCGCCACAGCTGGGTTAAACGCTCCTGCAGAGCCTGGCGGTTTAAAAGGCCGGTGAGGGCATCTTTTTCGGATGCTTCCCGCAATAATTGCTGTTGCTGGCACAATTGACTGTACAGAGTGTCCAGCGGACGGTACAGGCTCTGGATAATGATACCCCAGGCGAGCAGGGCATAGGAGATCAATTTACCTATGTGTCCGGCAAAGTTATACAGATCGGCAACCTGCCAGTACAGAGTAAAGAAAAATTCACTGAGTACCGTGAACAAAAGCGCACCCCGCAGATAGAGTAAAAAGGGAGGTGGTAATTGGGGAGCCCGCTGTAGCAGAAAAAATGCGGCAATAGCACATACCATCACCAGATATTCAGCGGCAATTTTAAAAGCAGTTAAACCACTGCCCGGGATAAAACAGGGAGGAAAAACTGGCCAGTACAGAATGGTGGCCCAGCCCAGGGTGGTGAAGGTTGCACCGGTCAGCAGGATGACCGGAAAAGCACGATTCGAGATGGGCCGGGTGACCGTGAGCAGCAGGGTAACTTCTAGCAGACGGCCCAGCACCCAGAGCTGGGTAGCGGTATTGGCACCCTGCCCGATTACCTGCAGGCCCTGGTAAGCCAGCGTATGCCACAGGTCGGTAAGGCCGATACACAGATAACCGCAGCTCAGCAGCAGCAGTGTCCGGTTGCGGGTTTGGAAATAGGACAGAGCGCCGGTAAGTGCCAGCATACCGGCAATAATGACGCAGAATAGCTCCACCAGGGTATGGAAAAGCACATAATTGGCGCGGGCCAGCAGCCAGGCTAGCGCAATGCCGATCAACAGGACGGGCGCAGGTCGGAGCGGTAGGTTATGCAGGGGTAAAATGGCTTGAATCACCACCTTCGGGGCTGATGAAGGGAAAAAATTGTATTAAAAAATTTCGACAAAGAGATGAGTTTTCCTGCTCAAAAGGACCTGCGAAAATGTTGCTAGCCAGATCGGATATGCGCCCTGATTATTTAGCATAATTAAGATACTTTCCTGGATTCTGAAAAGTGCTACAATAAATATGCGGGGGAGGGAGATGCTTTGCTGCAGATTAAAATTCTGGCTGTGGGCCGGCTGAAGGAAGACTACTGGCTATCGGCCAGCCGGGAATATATCAAGAGGCTGGGCCGCTTGGTGCGCATCAGTGTGCAGGAAGTGGCCGACGAGCCGGCGCCCGAGGGTATTTCCGGGGCTGTGCAGGAGCAGATCAAAATGCGCGAAGGCGAGCGGCTATTGCGCCACTTAAGGCCGGGGGATTATGCCGTCGCCCTGGATTTAAAAGGCCGCCGCCTTTCCTCCGAGGATCTGGCGGACTGGCTGGCCGGGCACGCTATACGCGGCCGCAGTTCCCTGGCCTTTTTTATTGGGGGCTCTTTAGGTCTCGCTGACCAGGTGCTGGAGCGCTGCCAGGAGCGCTTTAAGCTTTCCGACCTCACCTTTCCCCACCAGCTGGCCCGCATCATCCTGCTGGAGCAGCTCTACCGGGCATGCAAAATCAATGCTGGGGAAGCGTATCACAAATGAGACGGCTTTATTGCCGGTTTACAAGAAGGTAATTGTACGCATTTCCTGGATCCGCACAGGAACTTGGGGTTTAAGACAGGAAAAAATAGTTTTAAGGAGGGAAACCGACATGAAAGTGGTGGCGTTTAACGGCAGCCCGCGACAAAACGGCAACACCTACCAGGCGCTGAGCATTGTTCTGGAAGAGCTGCGCAAAGAGGGAATTGAAACCGAACTGGTGCAGCTGGGCGGTCGCAAGGTGCACGGCTGTCTGGCCTGTTACAAATGTTTTGCCAACAAAGACCGCCGCTGTGCCCGCAAAGATGACGATATGAACATCTTTATTGAAAAAATGCTGGAGGCAGACGGCATCATCGTCGGCTCGCCGGTGTATTTTAGCAACGTTTCCAGCGAGGTAAAGGCCCTGATTGACCGCTGCGGCCTGGTGGCCAAGGCCAATGGCGACATGCTGCAGCGCAAGGTGGGGGCCGCCGTGGTGGCCGTGCGCCGGGCCGGAGCTACTTTTACCTATTCGGCCATCAACTTTTTCTTCGGCATTTCCCAGATGATTGTTCCCGGCTCCAGCTACTGGAACCTGGGCATAGGATGGGAGCCGGGCGAGGTGCTGAATGATGCCGAAGGCGTGCAAACTTTTCGCACTCTGGGCACCAACATGGCCTGGTTGCTCAAGCAATTAAACCAGAAATGAACCATCAGTAATGGCACTACCTTTTCAGGAAGTATTTCTGGAAAGTGGTGTTTTGTATTAACCGGGCGATCAAAAAGGTGGTGAGCTGTTTGCAGGAAAACTTTCGGCTGGCCCGGTATGAGATGGTGCTGGCGGCCGGGGAGGAGGGGCTGCTTTTGCCCCCGTACAAGGGCAGCACCCTGCGGGGCGGCTTTGGCCGGGCCTTCCGCCATGTGGTCTGCGCCCACCGGTCGGGGCAGTGTCCGTCCTGCCCCATCAAAGAAGACTGCCCCTATGCCTACATTTTTGAGACCGCTCCTCCGCCCGGGGCGGCAGCCCTGAGCAATTATGAAGCCGTGCCCCGCCCCTTTGTCCTGGAGCCGCTGCTGGAAGAGCGCACCTGCTACGCGCCGGGGGAAGAGCTCTGCTTCCAACTGGTGCTGATGGGCCGGGCCATAGATTACCTGCCCTATTTTGCTGTCAGCTTTCGACAGCTGGGCCGGATCGGTATGGGCAAGGGCAAACGGCACTTCTACCTGCGGGCCATCCGGGGGGTGAACCCGGTAAGCGGTGCCAGAACCCTGGTGTATTCGGCCGCCCAGCCGCTCCAGGCGCCGGGCGCCCACGCTGTGAGCTGGCAGCAACTGGTGGAGGGCTGTCTGTCGCCCGCCGCCGGGCGGGTGAACAGGGTGCGCCTGCGGTTTATGACCATGACCCGCCTGAAACATGCCGGGCGCTTTGTAGAGCGGGTGGATTTCCATGTGCTGGTGCGCAACCTGCTGCGGCGCGTTTCGGCCCTGGCCTACTTCCACCACGGCTTTGCCTGGCGGGAAGATTTCGCCGCTCTCATCCGCCGGGCCATGGATGTACAGCTGGTGCGCGACGAGTGTCGCTGGGTGGACTGGCAGCGCTATTCGGCTCGCCAGGACAGCAAAATCAACCTGGGAGGCGTGGTGGATCTGGTGGAGTACAGCGGCGAGCTGGGGGAATTTTTGCCGCTTTTGCTCCTGGGCCAGCATATCCATGTAGGCAAGGCCTGTGTCTTCGGCATGGGCCAGTACCGGCTGGAACTGCCGGAAATATGTCCGGCTGGCAGCGAGGAAATAGCAATGCCGGGGGAGGTATGTAGCAGTTACCAGCAGGCCAATAAATATTGACAAAACATAACAAAATAGTTGCCATGAAGTTATGGAA
>NZ_JBRAJI010000045.1:0-20173 GCF_052744395.1 Desulfurispora sp.
CCTCCAGACGGCCCCGCCGGGCGTGCTGGCGGGCCTGCAGCGCCTGGTGCTGCAGCCCATGGCCGATGCCGGGGCGCTGCGCCTGTTTCTGGCCCGTACCGGTTACGCGTTGGTGCAGGAAGAGCTGGTGCTGGAAGGCGGCCAGCTCTATCCGGTCCTGGCGGCCGAGCCGGGCGCAGAACCGTGCACCGACCGGCTTTTGCTGGAGCTGGGACCGCGCCTTTACGAGAAAAGGCACCCGCTGCTGGCCGACTGGCTGGTGCGGGAGCTGGCCGGCCTGGACAGGACGCTGGCGGGCCTGGAGCGGGCCCGCCAGCGCGATGCGCAATGGGAGCAGCGCGTGGCCCGGCTGGCCGGGCGGCGGGCCCGCCTGAACAGCCTTCTGGAAGAGCTGCGGCAGTGAATTTATTTGAGACAAAGCGAGGTGGAGACCATGCCGCTGACAGCCGGACAGGTTGCGGCACTGGTGGAAAAGCTGGCGCCGCCGTATCTGGCGGCAGACTGGGATAACAGCGGCTGGCAGGTGGGAGACAGCCAGAAAACCGTCTCGCGCATTCTGCTGGCCCTGGATGTCAACCGGCAGGTGATTGGGGAAGCGGTGCAGCAGGGGGTGGAACTGATCATCACGCACCATCCGCTGCTGTTTAAGCCGGTGCGCCGGATTATGCGCCAGGACGGTGTGGGAGAGCTGCTCATGCGGCTGATGGAACAGGGCATCGGGCTGTATGCCGCCCATACCAATCTGGACCTGGCCCCGGGCGGCGTCAATGATGTGCTGGCCGGGCTGCTGGATTTGCAGGATACCGGCCTGCTCCAGGAGGAAGGAGGGGGCCACCTGTACAAACTGGTGGTGTTTGTGCCCGAGGACTACGCCGACCGGGTGCGGGAGGCGGTTTGCCGGGCCGGGGCCGGGCATATTGGCCGCTACGATTACTGCACCTTTCAGACCGGGGGGACCGGTACCTACCGGCCGCTGCCCGGCGCGCAGCCCTTTCAGGGCCAGGTGGGGGAAATCTGCCGGGCCGCCGAGGTGCGCCTGGAAACCATCATCCCGGCGCCGCTGGTGCAAAGAGTTGTCGCCGCCATGCTCCAGGCGCACCCCTATGAAGAGGTGGCCTATGATCTGTACAAACTGGAAAACAAGCTGCCCGGCGCGGGGTTGGGCCGGGTGGGCCGGCTGCCCGAAGCCCTCACCCTGGCCCGGCTGGCCGGGCTGGTCAAAGAAAAGCTGGGCTGCCGCGGGCTGCGCCTGGGCGGGGACCCGGACCGCCTGATCAGCCGGGTTGCCGTGTGCGGCGGTTCGGGTGGCGAGCTGTGGCGGGCTGCCCTGGCGGCCGGGGCCGAAGTGCTGGTGACGGGCGATGTGGGCTATCACCTGGCCGCCGATATGCTGGCCGCGGGCTTGTGTTTTATCGACGCCGGGCATTATGAAACCGAAAGGCCGGTGTTGCAGCGCCTGCAGCAGTATCTGCAGACCGCCGCAGCCGGCCTGGGTGAGCGGCTTACCGTGCTGGTCAGCCAGAGCGAGGGGGCCCGGTTCCACTTCTGCTAGCCCGTTTATTCCTGGAGCAGTTCTCTTAAGTGGTGCGAGGGAGCGTGGCCGATGGCCTCGTTTTCCAGCCGGGCCAGCATATCCGAGGAGCCGCAGACAATCAGCACATCGCCGGGGAGCAGCACTTCTTCCGGGGGAGGGTTCAAGATGGTCTGCTCCCCCCGCTTGATGGCCAGCAGCAGGACATTGTATTTTTCCCGCAGCCCGCTGTCCTTGAGCGGGCGGTGGGCCATGGGCGTGTCCGGTCCCAGGGCTACTTCTTCCAGCTCCACGCTCAGGTCCTTGCTGTCCACCAGTGTTTGCACATAGGAGACGCTGGCCGGTTTGAGCACGGCCAGGGCCATGCGGTTGCCGGCAATGGCCGAGGGACAGATCACCGTATCGGCGCCCGCCCGGGACATCTTGACCACGTTTTCCGGGCGGTTGGCCCGGGCCACAATGCGCAGATCGGGCCGCAGCGTCCGGCAGGTCATGGTGATGAACAGATTGCCCGTATCATCCGGGAGGGTGACAATCAGGCCGCTGGCCCGGTCAATCTGGACGGCATTTAAAATATGGTCCTCGGTGGCATCGCCGGCCACATACATGACGCCCAGTTCTTTTAATTCTTCCAGACGCACGGGGTCCTTTTCAATGACCACGAAGTTGTGTTTGTTTTCCCGCAGCAGTTCCATGATCACTTCCCGGCCCACCCGGCCGGCGCCGCACAGCACAATATGGTCCTGCATTTTGCCGATTTTTCGCTGCATCCTGCGCCTCCACCACATTTCGGCCAGCTGGCCTTCCAGCAGGCCGGAAAAAATTGTGCTCAGCACATAGGTGAACAGGCCCACACCGCTGATGATCAGCAATAAAGCCACCAGCCGGCCGGCCGGAGTGTGGGGCACCACATCGCCAAACCCCACGGTGGACATGGTGATCACGGTCAACCAGAGGGCGTCGATAAAACTGAATTTTTCGGTATACATAAAGGCGGCTGTTCCGGCCAGAACAATAACCGCCAGGGTCAAAAAGGCGCGGATGAAGGTCTGGGCCTGACTGGACAATTTGTTCACCTGTCGGTTGGTTAATTTAATACGAAATCAGGGAGCGCAAATACCAGTGAGGACATGGTCGGGCCATGTCCTCATCAATCAGTACCTCATCAATTGGCTCTGCTTAAGCGCTTTTACTGGCATCTGGCGCAGGCCTGCTGCAGGACCTCCCGGATGTTCTCATAGATGCGCACCGGGTCGGGCTGTTCCTCCTGGGGCAGGGCCTGCAGCACGCGAATGTGGAAAATTCCCGGATGGTCTGCGGTTTGAATGTTCCAGGTGATCCCCTGCCAGGTATAGCCGCCGGCCAGGGGGGCGCTCACCGCGGCCACTTCCAGGTCTTCCCGCAGCATGGGCTGGAAGCTGGCCGGGTCGGCGGGGTCGGCCACGCTGCCGGTGAAATCGCTGAGCACGGTGAACAGCCTTTTTTTGTCGCCGCTCTCCACCAGCTGGAGCAGGGGCGGAAAGCTGGTAAAGCCCTGCCCGGGGAGGTAATAGCTGACGGTCATCATCATATTGAAGTCGGTATTTTCGCGGGTGATATACAGTCCAATCCCAAACGGCCCGTTGTTTTCCAGGTCGATCAGCACATTTTTCAGCTCCCTGTCTATCGCAATTTATCAGGCGGTCTCGCTTACTCTATTGTAGCGGCTGGGCGCTCCCGAGGCAAGTTTTTTGTCCCGGCCGGGCAAAATGTGGTAAACTGCCGCGTAAATGATCGGCTTGTTTTTGGTGTATGATAATATTTACCCAAAATAGTTGGCTCAGCAAATCATCCAGGGCAAGGGAGGGACGGTTCTATGTACGATACAAAAAAATTGGGCCAGCAGGTCCGAGCGGCCCGGGAAATCCGCAGTAAAAAAAGCGAGTTGCCCTTCACCCAGCGCAATCTGGCCCAGAAAATTGGCGAGACCAGCAAATGGGTAAAAAGGCTGGAAAGCGGCGAATTTTACCCCGACTGGGATACGCTGACCCTGATTGCTGACACCTGCGGGGTGGATATGGCCTTTCTGCTGGGGGAAGAAATGGAGCAGGAAGAATACGAGGAGGCCATCCGCGGCGGCCGGGTGGCCAGGACCATTCCCTATGCGCAGCTCCATGTCTAGCCGCCTTCCCGGGAGCGGGCAGGTGCCGCATCTCGCACCGGCCACCTGCCCGCGGTTAGTTTTATACCGGGATGATGGCCACTTCGGCCCGTTCATCCAGTTTAAATTTCACCTTGAACATTTCCTGTTTGACACTTAAGCGGGAAGAACCGATTTGTACCGTAACGCCGGGATAAACCTTCTGGGCGGTGAGCTGTCCTTTGCGGCGCAGTTTGACCAGGTGGGGCAGACCCATGGGGTTGCCCAGTTCACCAATAAACACGTTGCCGTCGCTGTGGATATTGCCGCCCTTGAATGATCCCTTGATGTGCACATCGCCGCCGGCATAAATTTGAGCATTGGTACAGCCCTGGCCGGTGATGATGATGGGCCCGGAACACTGCAGGGTGGAGTTGAACACCGCCCGGGCGGTGATCAGGGCCTGGCTGTTGGCTTTGCCCTTGATGATGTTCAGGGCCAGAGCGGTGCTCTGCAGGATGGTCCGGAAATCCTGCGCGGTGTAGCGGTAGTCGCCCAGCACTTTGACCGCCTCAATGGCTTCGGCCACCTCATAGGGGAGGTTGAAGGTTTTGATCTGTTCCAATTCCCGCACCGTCTTCTGCAAGTTGCCGAAGCGGCCCTGCAGCACTGTGTCCACCAGCTGGTGAAAGGTAAATTTTTCCGGATGGGGCAGTTTGCTTTTGATCTGCTCCACCGCCTTGAGGATCTCAATGGCGCTGTTGTAGATTTCCTCAATTAAATAGCTGATTTTGCCGCATTCCGCAAAACCCAGGCCGGCGGTAACCGTGCTGCTGATAATGTTGTTGTTCACCAGCAGGCTTTCGCCGCAGAGGATGGTGGCGCCCGTGACCAGCCCTTCCACGGTGAGGTTGCCTGCCGCTTCCACGGTCATGGTTTCCAGGACATTGCCTTTGACCACGACATCGCCTTTGAAGCGGATGTTGCCGGTTTTGATGGAAACATCGCCCGGCACAGTGTGTCTATCTTCAATGGTGAGCAGCCAGTTCAGTCCGGCCTGTTTGGCTACCGGGCGGCCGGCCTTTTGGGCCACCGCCTGCCGGCCGTCGGGCGTAAGCGTGATGTTTTTGCCGGCTTTGATCCGGGCGGCTTTTACGGGCGGGGGAGCAATGGCTTCGCCGGTGACGGCCTGGCCGGGCTGGCCCGGAACGGGGTCGTGCAAAATGGCCACCACTTCGCCCTCGGGCACCGAGATGAGCTTGCTGGTTTCCCGGAAATCCACCGTGGCTTTTTCACGGTCCGGGCCGGCGGCTGCTGCCGATTTTTCCCAGAGCAGTTCCACATAGCCGTGCTGACCGGGCTGCGGGGGCGTGCCGCGGGCCACCACCACCGGTTCGCCGCTGCGGGTGGCGGTGAGCTGCTCGATGGCTTCGGGCAGCAGGCCGTGGTAGATGCGGTTTTTCTGGAGAAATTCCTGCAGCTCTTCCCGGGTGGGCAGGTCTGTGCTCAGGACGCTGATGCGGGCGGTCAATTTGTCGGGAGAAATATGTAATTTTAGTTCGGCCATAGCGGACACCTGCCTTGCTCTGGCATAATATGTCGATATAATATAAATTATGGAAGTTGCTATTTTTTATTATAATCCGTAATTGTGGCTTTGTCACCTGAAGCCAGTATTTTTTATGGGACAGGGAGCAGGAAAGTGCCGTTGTCTGTTTAATATTTACTTTTAGTGTAATATTTTCACCGTTATTTTATTTGTAGGGGGTTTTGCAGGTGGAAATACCGGTCACCAGAGTTGCTGCAGGCAAACCTAAACCGGCCGACGACCGGCTGGGTTTTGGGATTAACTTCACAGATCACATGTTTGTGATGGACTACAATGTCGAGGCGGGCTGGCACAACCCGCGCATAGAGCCTTACGGGCCCCTGACCCTGGATCCTTCCACCATGGTTTTTCACTACGGGCAGGCCATCTTTGAGGGCATCAAGGCCTACCGGCGGGTGGACGGCCGGATTGGCATTTTTCGGCCCCGCGACTACATAGCCCGCATGAACCGTTCGGCCGACCGGCTGTGCATCCCGCCGGTGGACGAAGCGCTGGTGCTGAAAGCGCTCAAGGAACTGATCCGGCTGGAGCAGGACTGGGTACCGCGCAGCAAGGAGACTTCGCTCTACATCCGGCCCTTTATCATTGCCACCGACCCCTTCCTGGGCGTGCGGCCGTCTTTCACCTACAAGTTCATGATCATTCTGTCGCCGGTGGGCGCTTATTATCCCGAGGGCTTCAACGCGGTCAAGATCATGGTCACCGACCAGTATGTGCGGGCGGTGCGGGGTGGTCTGGGACACGTGAAAACCCCTGGCAACTACGCCGCCAGCCTGAAAGCGGCCGAAGAGGCCAAGAAGCAGAAGTACACCCAGGTGCTCTGGCTGGACGGGGTGGAGCTGAAATACATCGAAGAAGTGGGCACCATGAATATCTTTTTTGTGATTGGTGACGAGGTGATCACTCCTCCGCTGGAAGGGAGCATTCTGGGCGGCATGACCCGGGAAAGCGTTCTCACCGTAACCCGGGAGTGGGGGCTGAAGGTGAGCGAGCGCCGGCTGGCCATTGACGAGGTGCTGGCGGCGGCCGATGCGGGTCGCCTGCTGGAAATCTTCGGCACCGGCACCGCGGCCGTGATTTCACCGGTCAATGAGCTGAAATACAAAGACCGGATCATCATTCCCGGTGATGGGCAGGTCGGCCCGTTGTCCCGCCGGCTGTATGATTACATCACCGGCCTGCAGTATGGTACCCAGCCCGACAAATACGGCTGGGTGGAGTATATTGACTGAACCTGTGGGGGATCATAGCCGCCAGCACCGGCGGCTATACTATTTCTCTGAGGTGATGGCTTTTTGGCGCTGCGCGTGAGCAACCTGCAGTTAACACCGGATCAGCCGGAAGAACTGCTCCGGCAGCTGATCTGCCGCCGCCTGCAGATCAGACCGGAGGAACTGCTGGAATATACCATCTACCGCCGCTCGGTGGATGCCCGCAAAGGCCGGGTGCATTTCGTGTACACGGTGGATGCGCGGGTGCGCCACCCGGACCGGCTGCTGGCCCGGCTGGGGGATGCGGGGGTGGTGCCGGCACCGCGGGTGGAATATCAGTTGCGGGTGACCGGCGAGCGCCCGCTGCCCGGCCGGCCGGTGATTGTGGGCAGCGGCCCGGCCGGCCTGCTGGCCGCGCTGGCCCTGGCCCGGCTGGGCTTTGCCCCCCTGGTGCTGGAAAGGGGGGCGGATGTGGAGCAGCGTTCCCGCCTGGTGGAGGAATTCTGGCGCCAGGGCCGGCTGCACCCCCGCTCCAATGTCCAGTTTGGGGAAGGGGGAGCGGGCACTTTCTCCGACGGCAAGCTGACCACTTTAATCCGCGATCCCCGCTGCCGCTTTGTGCTGGAGCAGTTTGTGGCCGCCGGGGCGCCGCCCGAGATTCTTTATCTGGCCAAACCGCACATCGGCACCGACCACCTGCGGCAGGTGGTCAAAAACATCCGCCGGCACATTATTGAGCTGGGGGGCGAAGTGCGTTTTGACAGCCTGGTCACCGGCCTGGAGATCCATCAAGGCCGGGTGGCGGGAGTGGTGGTCAATGACCGCGACCACATTCCCTGTGCGGCAGTGGTGCTGGCCGTGGGGCACAGTGCCCGGGATACCTTCCAGATGCTCCTGGAACAGGGCGTGCCTATGGTCTCCAAGGCCTTTTCTGTGGGGGTGCGCATAGAACATCCCCGCTGGCTGATTGACCGGGCCCAGTACAAGCAGTATGCCGGTCACCCCCGCCTGGGCGCGGCCGATTACAAGCTGGTTTACCACGGCCGCCACGGGCGGTCGGCCTACACTTTTTGCATGTGTCCCGGCGGAGTGGTGGTGGCGGCCGCATCGGGTCCGGGGCAGGTGGTGACCAACGGCATGAGCTACTACCGGCGGGACGGGGAGAATTCCAACAGCGCCCTGCTGGTGGGCGTGGGCGAAGCTGATTTCGGCAGCAGTCACCCGCTGGCCGGAGTGCATTTTCAGCAGCGTTATGAGGAGGCGGCTTTCCGGCTGGCCGGCGGCAGCTACCGGGCTCCGGCCCAGCGGCTGGCCGATTTTCTGGCCGGTCGCCCTTCCGAGCAGTGGGGGGAGGTGCGCCCTTCCTACCGGCCGGGCGTTGTGCCGGCCCTGCTGGGCGAATGTCTACCGCCCTATGTCACCAGTACGCTCAAGGAAGCCGTGCTGGCCTGGGACAAACAGCTGGCCGGTTTTGCCCTGCCCGATGCCGTGCTCACCGGGGTGGAAACGCGCAGTTCCTCCCCGGTGCGCATCCTGCGCGATGCCACAACCCTGCAGGCCAGTATTGGCGGGCTCTACCCGGCCGGTGAGGGGGCCGGTTATGCCGGAGGGATTATGTCGGCCGCGGTGGACGGACTGAAAGTGGCCGAGGCCATTGCCAGTGTCTGGCGTCCGGGCGGGTAAACTGCGTTCTGACTATGGGTAAAGTATAGAAATACCCGGGGGGGGGAAAAACCATGCAATACGGGAAAGGTATGGCCGGGAGAACTTTTGTGCTGCGGGTGGAACACGGGGAGGATCTGCTGCAGGCGGTTAAGGAGCTGGCCCGGCAGGAGAACATTCGCCAGGAACCGGTCATTCACCTGCACGCCTCCTGGGGCCGGGGGGACAGGGTGGTTACCGGCTGTATCAGAGAAGAGGCTACCGTATATTTAATGGTCGAAGTATTTGTTTGGGAAATTACCGGCCTGGCGGCAGGGCGGCACTTTGACCAGCGGCTGGGATTAAAGGCGCTCAGCTTTGGGGCCGGTACCGAGTAAGCCGATCAGGAGAAACAGCCAGATGAAATCTATATTTTCGTCACTAACCGATGGGCAGGCCAGCGGCTGGTTCAGAGAGCATGTGCTGCAAATCCTGGAAATGCCGCTGGCCGAACTGGAACAAAATCCGCACTGGCTGCGCCTGCTAGGTCTGTTTGTGGAGCTGCCCGGGATGCTGGAGGACAAGCTGCGGGTGCTGGCCACCGTGGCCGACCTGTCGCCCCGCAGTCTGGAAATCCGCCTGGAACGCTGTCCGGAAAGAGATGAAGTGGTGCGGCTGCTCGGCGAGCGCGGGCAGCAGTGGGTGCTGCTCGCGCTGCTCACCGCTTCCCTGACCCGCTGCCTGCCCGAAACCAGAACGCCGGCCGATCTGCAGTGGCTGCTCACCACCCTGCTGGCGGTGAAATCGGCCGGCAGCCAGACAGCCGCGCTGCGGCTGCAGCCCCACGACGGCCCGCGCCTCACCGTGGTCAGTCCGGCCTACTGGCAGGCCCTTTGCGCAGAAGCGGTACTGGCCGCGGCCCGGGCCTGGTACCGGTTCCTGCGCGGCCCGGGCGGCACCAATGTTTGCCGGGATGCGGCCTTTGTCTTTGCCGACCGGGAACTGGCTGCCGAGATTCTCGATCTGCTGGCCGAGGACCCGCTGGTGCTGGCCCTGTTTGTGCAGGAGCTGGCTGGCCGGCCCGGTTTTCCCACCCGGCAGGAGCTGGAGCCCTGGCTGGAGCGGGCGCGGGCGGCGGTGCGCTTCATCCAGCAGCAGCTGGACACCGCTGAATCCGGCCCGTCCTGAGCGCCGGGCGCGGGGCGGGCCCGGCGCTGCCGGGCCTACAGAATGTTGCGCAGGGCAAAGGCTTCTTTTTCCGGGATGTGCTGCAGGATGGCTTTCAATTCCTCCGCTTCTATAGAACAGTTATAATAATCTTTACTCTCCACGGCGGCCTGGGTGCGGGCCAGAGCGAAATCCACCGCTTCAATTTCCTGGTGGTTCATCAACAGGGTCCACCAGCCCTGCTGGCGGCGCCAATCCCTGGTGATGCCGGTAATTTGCTGCGCGGCCCCGGACCAGTCCTGCTGGCGGGCGGCGCTTTTGATTTCCTCCACCCGGGTGACCATGGCCGCGGTCTGGGCGGCCAGCTGCTTGTTGACATAGAAAGCGCCGTAGACAAAGCCACCCAGCAAGATCAGAAGCACGGCCAGCAGCCTCATACCAGTCCACCCGCCTTTTTACTCACTTTGCGCTGGCAGAAGAAATTGCCCTGGGTATCAATGCTGGCGTAGAGCACCTGCTTGTAGTCGGTGAGGCCCTGGCGGGCCAGCTGATCCAGCAGCCACTCCTCGGTCAGGTTGATGTCCCGGAGGTTCTCCCGGTCCAGATAGCCGTCAATGATCAGGGGTACGGGCAGGCCCTCGTACTGGGTGGGCAGGCTCATATCGGCCGGGCTCAGGGGACGGTGCTGGGATTTGGGTATCACGCTCAGCTCGCCGCCGGTTTCCAGAATGGCGAACTCCACCTGGGCGATGTTGGGGAAGTTTTTAATGCGCAGCTGTTCCAGCAGGTCGTTGATATTGTAGCGGGAGCGGGCCAGTTCTTCTTCCACAATCTTGCCGTTGCGGATAAGGATGCTGGGCCGGCCGCAGACAAAACCCCGGGCCCACTCACTGTGCAGGGAAACCAGGGAGAGCACCACCTGCAAAAGGAGCAGGATAAAGATGGGGATAAAGCCGGCCACCAGGGGGATGCTCACATTTTGCATGGGGATGGAGGCCAGCTCCGAGATCATGATAATGATCACCAGCTCATAGGGCTGCAGCTTGCCAATCTGCCGCTTGCCCATCAGCCGCAGGGCCACCACCACCACCACAAACATGATCAGGGTGCGCATCATCATGATCAGCACAGGGCATTGCTCCTTTGCCAATGGTATGTTGCCGTTTTGTATTCTGTCTTGTTCCGCCAGTGATTATGTAAAGGAAAAGGCCGCACGGCGGGCGGCTTTTTTAATGCTCACTCTGGCGGCTGAAAGAGATTGTACCCAGACTGATCAGCACGACGGCCATGGCGGCCACCACCAGCAGGTCCTGCAGCAGGCTGAAGCGGGTCAGGCTTAAAAGCGGGGGCAGCTGGTGGTACATGATGTGGCGCAGGGCGTCCACCCCGTAGGTCAGCGGGTCCAGATGCATAATCCGGTCCATCCAGCCCGGCAGACCTTTCAGAGGAAACATGGCCCCGCTGAGAAAGAACAGGGGCATGACCAGGAAATTCATCATCATCTGGAACCCTTCCATGGTTTCCATGCGCGAGGCGATGGTGATGCCCAGCGAGGTCAGGGAAAAGGCGATTAAAAAGAGCACGGCCAGCAGCGCCAGCAGCTGGAGCAAAGACATTTTCAGGCCCAAAAAAGGGGCCAGCAGCAGGAGCAGGGAGCCCTGCAGCATGGCGATGGTGCTGCCGCCCAGGGCCTTGCCCACGGCCACGGCCCAGCGGGGCACCGGAGCCACCAGCACCTCCTTCAAAAAGCCGAATTCCCTGTCCCAGACAATGGAGATGGCGGAGAAAATGCTGGTGAACAGCACCGACATGCCGATGATCCCCGGGTACATGAACAGCAGATAATTAAACCCCTTGACCCGGGCGGCGCTCAGCTGAAAGGTGGCCGCCAGGCCGTTGCCCACAATCAGCAGGTACAAAAGGGGCTGGCCCAGCATGCTGATGATGCGGCTCTTTTCCCGGGCAAAGCGCAGCAGGTCGCGCAGCCAGATGGTGTAAATAGCGCGCAGGGCGGCCATGTTATCGCCTCCGTCGCAGGTGCCCCCGCGGGCTGCTGCCCGGCCGGGGACGCCCGGTTTCCTCGCGGATTTCCCGTCCGGTGAGCTGGATAAACACCTCATCCAGGCTGGACGCACGGTACTGCTCTTTCAGCTGCGGCGGGCTGCCCAGGGCCACCAGCCGGCCGTGATCGATGATGGCGATGCGCTGGCAGTTTTCGGCTTCTTCCATGTAGTGGGTGGTCATGAAGATGGTGATGCTGTGCTGGCGCTGCAGCTCGTGGATATACTGCCAGATGCGGTGCCGGGTCTGGGGGTCTAAGCCCACCGTGGGTTCGTCCAGAAAGAGCACGGCCGGGTAATGCAAAAGGCCGCGGGCTATTTCCAGGCGCCTTTTCATGCCCCCGGAAAAAGTGCGCACCAGGTGGTCCTGCCGGTCGGCCAGGTCCACCATTTCCAGCACAGCGGCAATGCGCCGGTTCACTTCCCGGCGGGGCACATTGTATAGCATGGCGTGGAAAACCAGGTTTTCCCGGGCGGTCAGGCGCTCGTCCAGCGAGGGGTCCTGGAACACCATGCCGATGGACTGGCGCACCTGGTTGGGCTGCCGCACAATGTCGTAGCCGTTGATCAGAGCGGTGCCCCGGGTGGGGCGCAGCAAAGTGGCCAGCATTTTGATGGTGGTGGATTTGCCGGCGCCATTGGGCCCCAGAAAGCCGAACACCTCTCCCCGGTGCACCGCAAAAGAAAGGCCGTCCACCGCCACCAGGCCGGGATATTCTTTGGTCAGTTCCTGAACCTGCACTATGTTTTCCATCATGAATCTCCCTCGGGATAAGTCTGGAGGCTTCGTCTCGGCGGTTTCAATAAATTTCTAACTCAGGTAAATCCTGCTGCATTTTTCACCTGCTCTCCAAAGTTTGCAAGTACTATTTTACCAGCTATTTTCTTTTGCGCCCAGCATGGGTGTCATTTTCGAGTGAAACCAACGCTACTTTTGCCACTATCACCAAAACAAGGTATAATAAATTTGCCGGCAAACTTGCCGGCAAAAAAGGACGGTGCAAAAATAACATGAAAAATGACCCGGTTTTAGCTGATATAAGACAGGATGCAGAATCACTGCCCAGCATTCTTGAACAGGTAGGCTTCCGTTTTGGCAATAAAGGAGTCCACACGAGCAGAACCATTATGCTGGGAGAGTTATCGTTATTACTTCATGAATGTGCAGAAAATGCGACGCGTGATGAATATATAGCGGCAATTGTTAATTCTAATTGCCTGGGCAAGCGGACAGCTGCGACCCGAAAACTTTCCAGTAAGCGTATGCGGGAGTTATATGGTCTCGATCCAGCGCTGCCCATATTTAGGGTTTTACGTTATTGCTGGTACGCTGATGAGAAAGGTCGTCCACTTCTTGCTTTACTTTCAGCCATGGCTCGGGATCCCCTTTTACGAGTTACATCCCTCCCCATTCTCCGGTTGCAGCCGGGGGAGGAACTGGCCCGTCAACAGATGATAGATGTCCTCCGAGAAAGTACGGGGAACCGCTTAAATGATAGCACACTTGATAAGGTTGTACGCAATGCTGCTTCATCCTGGACTAAGTCAGGACACTTAAGAGGTCGTGTTCGTAAAATCCGTCAAACAGTTGAGCCTACACCCGTCGTTACTGCATTTGCTCTTCTTTTGGGGTATCTCCTGGGTGTCCGGGGTGCCGATTTATTCAAAACATTATGGACAAGGGTGCTTGATACATCCCCTGCGGAACTTATCTCCCTGGCAATGGATGCAAAACGCTTGGGTTTTTTGGATATAAGCTATTTCGGTGGAATGATCGAAGTTTCACTTGATCGTATGTTAACCGAGTATGAAAGGAAGTTGATTCGTGAGTCGAATTGAGGAACTGGCAAACCGTTATCGCAATCATATTGCTGCGCCATGGCAGCGTAATCTAGTAGGTGAGCAAAGGATGATTTTTGTTGTCTATCCTCCGCCCGATGAGCGCAAACTCCGTGCCAGGTTAGAACTCTTCGAGATGGCAACCATTGAAACTGGACACAAATGGAAATCATTCGACTTTACCAAAACCTTCGCTCGCTGGATGAGCAGGTTAGAATACAAGGAAGTTTATTTCGAGGAGCCCGAAAATCTGGCGATACCCCTTGAGAGTGAATTCCCGCATTTTGCAGCCGCTAAACTCCGTAAAGTACTTACTGGTGAAGATGTTGACTCTGACACTGTGGTTGCTGTTTATGGCGTTGCCAGCCTGTACGGATTCACTAAAGTATCGGTGGTTCTGAAAGAAGTAGCAAGAGATATTCGTGGGCGGTTGGTAGTCTTTTTTCCGGGCGAATTTGAAAATAACAATTATCGTCTACTCGGTGCACGGGATGGTTGGAATTACCTGGCCATTCCCATCACTTTATATAATGGAGTGAACGATTGATGAAGAACCGGGAGATTTTCCAACGAGATCCTGTTGTTTCAAAACTGCTCAATGACGGTGTAGCTACAGTTACTGAAGCGTCCACTTCTAAAGAGATTGAAACCCTTCGCTATGAACTGGAGCATTTTGTTTGCGAAGGGCAGTATAAAGACGGACTTATACGCATTCTTCAATCTTATCTGAACAACGCGGATTCGACAGGCCAGCCCGCCGTTTGGGTAAGCGGTTTTTTTGGCAGCGGTAAATCTCATCTTCTGAAGATGCTCCGCCACTTATGGGTTAACACCAAGTTTGAGTCGGATGGAGCGACTGCCCGTGAACTGGCCCGGTTACCAGTGGAAGTAAAAGACTTGCTTAAAGAATTAGATACGTTAGGGAAAAGATGTGGCGGGCTTCATGCTGCGGGAGAAAAGCTACCGTCTGGTGAAGGAAAAAGTCTTCGTCTGGCTGTTCTCAGTATTATCTTTCGTTCCAGAGGTCTGCCCGAATCTCTTCCACAGGCACAATTTTGCCTTTGGCTTCAAAAAAATGGGTTCTACGGCATGGTTAAAAAATTCGTCGAAGATTCGGGTAAAGATTTTCAGCAGGAACTTCACCATCTATATGTTAGTGACGTACTAGCAAAAGCCCTTTTGGAAGCTGACTCTGATTTTGCCGCGGATCTAAAACAGGTGCGAGCCGCAATCCGTGACCAGTTTCCTAAGACAAACGATATCTCAACATCCGAGTTTATCCAGATCATTCGTGATGTCCTTTCTGTAAACGGTCAACTTCCCTGTACGGCGATCGTACTCGATGAAGTCCAGCTCTTTATAGGTGACAGTACGGCTCGTTCATATGATGTGCAAGAAGTAGCAGAAGCCCTTTGCAAGCAGCTTGATAGCCGAATACTGCTTATAGGGGCTGGCCAGACTGCACTGAGCGCTAATCTTCCGCTGCTCCAGCGATTAAAGGATCGTTTCACAATACCTGTGGAACTCTCTGATACGGATGTTGAAACTGTAACCCGCCGGGTAGTGCTGGCCAAAAAAGCAGATAAGCGCAAGGCCATCGAAGAAATGTTAACTGCTTACGCTGGTGAAATTGATCGACAGCTTGTCGGTACCAGAATTGCTCCCCGAAGTGAAGACCGGAGCATTATCGTTGAAGACTATCCCCTTTTACCCGTCCGCCGCCGCTTTTGGGAGCATGTCCTTCGCACCGTTGACATTCCAGGGACCAGTAGTCAACTTCGTACGCAACTCCGTATTGTTCACGATGCTGTCCGGGAGATTGCCGAAAAAGCTCTGGGTACGGTTGCGCCGGCTGATTTCATTTTTGACCAACTCCAGCCGGACTTGCTTCGCACCGGGGTTCTTTTACGGGAAATTGACGAAACCATTCGTAATCTGGACGATGGAACTCCGGAAGGTTTGTTGGCCAAGCGCATTTGCGCCCTTATATTCCTCATTCGCAAACTCCCCCGCGAAGCCGTTGCTGATATTGGTGTCCGCGCTACCGCGGATGTGTTGGCAGATCTTCTGGTAAGCGAACTGGCCAGTGATGGCCCCGCCCTGCGTAGAGAGATTCCACGGATTCTTGAAAAACTGGTTGAGGAAGGAAAGCTGATCAAGCTGGACGAGGAATACAGCCTTCAGACCCGGGAAAGCAGCGAATGGGACCGGGAATTCCGCAACCGGCAAACCCGGCTAAATAATGATCTTACGGCTTTGTCCAGTAAACGTTCGGCTCTGTTGAATTCAGCCTGTATGGACGTCCTTGGCAACATTAAACTCCTCCAGGGGAAGTGCAAGGTGCCACGTAAGCTGGCAATTCATTTTGGCAGCGAGCCACCCGAAACCAAAGGCCACGAAATCCCGGTTTGGGTCCGTGACGGCTGGGGAGAAAACGAAAGTACTGTTGTGGCCGATGCCCGGGCGGCCGGTAATGACAGCCCGACTATTTTCGTCTATATCCCGAAAACCAGTGCCGAGGACCTAAAAAAAGCGATTATTGAATATGAGGCGGCTAAAGCGACCATTGAATTCAAGGGTACTCCTACAACTCCAGAGGGACGGGAAGCTCGCGATGCCATGTCTACTCGTATGAAAACAGCAGAGGCTACCCGGGATAGCATTATCCAGGATGTAATTAATGCGGCCAGGGTGTTTCAAGGCGGGGGGCAGGAACGTTTTGAACTGTCCATAAAAGAAAAAGTGCAGGCAGCCGCCCAAGCTTCTCTGGATCGTTTGTTTCGAGAATTTCAAGATGCCGATGATGATCGGTGGCCGACTGTTATCAACCGGGCAAAGAATGGTGACGAAGCCGCCTTCCAGGCTGTAGGCTGGCATGATGCACCCGAAAAACACCCTGTCTGTTCAGCTATTCTTTCTGAAACCGGATCCGGCAAGACAGGGAAGGAAGTTCGCGAAACCTTTGAAAAAGCACCTTATGGCTGGCCGCGTGATGCTGTTGACGCTGCCTTGATTACGCTTTTTGCCACTGGACATCTTCGCGCTGTATATAAAGGAGTCCAGCTTGACCGTGGTCAATTGGATCAAGCTAAGATTTCGGCTACCGACTTCCGGGTAGAAACGGTAACTATAGATGTCCGCAGCCGCATGAAGCTGCGCAAGCTTTTTCAAACAGCAGGCTTTAGCTGCAAGGCGGGGGAGGAATCATCTGTAGCCGGCCAATTTCTTGCCAATCTTATCAACCTGGCCGATCGTGCCGGCGGCGATCCGCCAATGCCTGAGCGCCCATCCAAGACCCATCTGGAAACAATACGGGGGCTGGCCGGTAACGAACAACTTGCAGGGATACTGGAAAATTGCGATACCTTGTCCCAGCAACTGCAGGACTGGTCAGCATTGGCGGATTTGGCGGCAAAGCGCAAACCTGCGTGGGATAGACTTCAGATCCTGTTGAGACACGTCCATGGACTTCCTGAAGCGGAAGAACTGCAAAAACAGGCCAATGCTGTGCGCGATGAACGCCGATTGTTAGAAGAGCCCGATCCGGTTCCGGATATTCACAGGGCAGTTGTCAAAGTGCTCCGCACTGCTGTCAGACAGGCTCACGCCGGCTTTGAGACGGTATATAACCGGGAGAGAGCGGCTCTCGAGGCAGATGAAAACTGGCAGAAACTATCACCGGAGCAGCAGCAACAAATTCTTGCGGTTGAAGGCATTGCCAGCGTTCCCCGACTTTCCATAGAAGATGATGACTCCTTGCTGCAAAGTCTCCAGGAAATCTCTTTATCAAGCTGGAAAACCAGGACAGATGCCCTTCCTCAGCAGTTTAGCAATGCTGCCATGGCCGCTGCGAAACTGCTTGAGCCGAAAACGCAAAAGGTAAAACTGGCCAGCAGTATTCTGAGGACAGAAAATGATGTTAAAGCCTGGATGGCTAAAATTGAGGGAGAGCTTCTAGAAATGATTAAGAACGGCCCCATCGTGATCTCATAGGGGGGAAATGGGTGCTGGTACTATCAGTAGAACAGCGAAATAAACTTGAACGTACAGTTGTCGAAGCCCGGGACGTTGCCGAAGTCGGAGCCAGGGCAGCCCTGGAGGCTTTAGCTGTGCACCATCACGAGCCTTACAGCCATATGAGTCCAGAACAGCGTCGGCTTCGCAACCACCTGCGGGCCCGGGCGCGGCAACTGGGGGATAAGCAGGGCAAAAGCGGCAAACTGGAAATCACGCATCTGATTCAGGAGTGTGCTTATGAGCACTGGCACCGGATGCTCTTTGCCCGTTTTCTGGCGGAAAACGACCTCCTGATCGAGCCGGAGATGGGGGTGGCCATCAGCCTGGAAGAGTGTGCGGAACTGGCCAGGGAGGAAGGTACCGATCTTTGGGCCCTGGCCAGCCGTTTTGCCCAGCAGATGCTGCCGCAGATCTTTCGCCCGAATGACCCGGTGCTGCAGGTTGCTTTTCCGTACGAATATCAATTGAAGCTGGAGCAGTTGCTCGACGGCCTGGAGCCAGGTATCTTTAAAGCCAGCGACGCCCTCGGATGGGTCTACCAGTTCTGGCAGAGCAAGCTTAAGAAACAGGTGAACGAGTCGGGCAATAAAATTGGCGCTGATGAATTGCCGGCTGTTACCCAGCTCTTTACAGAGCCTTATATGGTCAACTTCCTTATTCACAATACCATCGGCGCCTGGTACGCGGGCAGGGTATTGGCGGTGAATCCTCAGCTGGCCGGGCAGGCCGAAACTGAGGAAGAGCTTCGTAAGGCGGTTGCATTACCTGGTGTGACCTGGGATTACCTGCGTTTCGTCCGCACCGGCGATGGAGAGGGGGCGTGGCGTCCTGCTGCCGGGACCTTCGAGGGCTGGCCGAAACGGGCAGTCGAGCTTAAAATCCTGGACCCCTGCTGCGGCTCGGGCCATTTCCTCGTAGCGGCTCTTTATCATTTAGTCCCGATTCGTATGGCCGGGGAAGGCCTTACGGTCCGGGAGGCATGTGACGCCATCCTTAGAGATAATCTCCACGGCCTGGAGATCGATGAGCGCTGCACACAGATCGCCGCCTTTGCCCTGGCGCTGGCGGCGTGGACCTATCCCGGCGCCGGCGGATACCGCCCCCTGCCCGGGTTGCGCATAGCCTGTTCCGGTATAGCTCCCAATACGAAAAAGGAAAACTGGCTTGCGCTGGCGGGAGGTGACGAGCGCTTGCGCAACGGCATGGCCCGGCTTTATGATCTGTTCCGGGATGCGCCCCTTTTAGGAAGCCTTGTCGATCCAAGTTCCGCTTTAGAAGACAGCCTGTATGAAGCCCGGTTTGATGAACTCCGCCCTCTGCTGGAGAAAGCCATGTCCGCGGAGAAAGGCGATTACGAGCAACACGAGTTAGGGGTTGCTGCCTGTGGTATCGCTGATGCCGTTCAGATTCTAGGAGGGCGCTACCACATTATTATAACCAATGTGCCATACCTGGCACGTGGGAAGCAGGCCGATCCGCTTAAAGAGTTTTGTGCCGAATATTACGATGAAGCCAAAAATGATATTGCTACTGTATTTTTGGATCGGCTGCTCCGCCTCAATTCGCATGCCGGCACAACGGCGCTGGTGATGCCGCAGAACTGGCTTTTTCTTACCGGTTATAAAAAGTTTCGGGTAAGGCTGTTGAAAACACGAAGATGCAATTTTATCGCCAATTTAGGGCCCCAAGCTTTTCAGACTCCTATGTGGGATTTCAATGTTTCTCTTGTCGCAATTTCCGCCTCTACTCCACCAGAGGATTACGCCTTCGCCGGCATCGACGCTACCGCCCCCCGCACAGCGCAGGAAAAAGCTGAACTTCTTCGGAATGCCGAACTTAAGAGGGTTGTACAGGCGGAGCAGTCGAAGAACCCGGATGCACGGGTGGTATTAGAACAAATTTTGTCTGAAAATCTGTTAGAAAAGTATGCTTTTGCCCCTCAGGGAATTAAGACTGGTGATGATGATCGTTGGCGAAGGTGCTTCTGGGAACTAAGACAAGTAAAGGGAGGTTGGCAATTTTATCAAAGTACAGTTGAAGCTACTAACCCTTATGGAGGGCGCAGCTATGTGATAGATTGGAGTCTTGAAGGTCACGGAATGCCTTGTCGTAGACCACTAAATCAAGCAGTGGGCAGGATCGGTATTGGCATAAGTCAAATGAGAACGCTTCCGGCAACAATTTATACAGGAGAAAGATATGATAGTAATGTTGGACCAATTGTTCCTTACGATCCAGCCCATCTCCCCGCCATTTGGTGTTTCTGTTCTTCGCCGGAATATAGCGAAGCTGTACGCAAGATTGACCAGAAACTTAATGTTACGAACGCTACGCTTGTTAAAGTACCCTTCGACCTGGAATACTGGCAGAAAGTAGCCGCCGAGAAGTACCCTGACGGTCTTCCCGAACCTTATTCAGACGACCCCACTCAATGGATCTTTCACGGGCATCTGGCAGCTTCTACCAGCCCCCTTCAAGTGGCGGTGGCCCGCCTTCTGGGCTACCGCTGGCCGGCTGAATTGGATGCATCGATGCGGCTATCCCAAGAAGCCCGGGAACTGCTACAGCGTTGCAAGAAACTGGAAGATTACGCCGATAGTGACGGCATAGTGTGCATCCCTTCCGTTCGCGGAGAAGATCCGGCTGCCGAACGCCTGCGGGCGTTACTCGCCGCCGCATATGGGGATGACTGGTCGCCAACTAAAGAGCAGGAACTTATCGCCGCAACGGGTTCTGAAGCGAAGGAGCTTGACGAATGGCTGCGCAACGATTTCTTTGAGCAACACTGCCGGCTCTTCCATCACCGGCCCTTCATCTGGCATATCTGGGACGGGCGCCGGCGCGACGGTTTCCATGCCCTGGTCAACTACCACAAGCTTGCCGGGGGTAATGGCAAAGGCAGGCAGGTTTTAGAAAGCCTTACTTATACCTGGATCCGTGATACCATCTCACCAATAACCATTTTCAGGCATAATCTGG
>NZ_JBRAJI010000046.1:0-293 GCF_052744395.1 Desulfurispora sp.
CCCTTCCTGGAAGAGAAGGGGCACCCGGCGCTCACTCTGCCGCCGCTGCTGTAATTTCCGTGTTTTGATCTTACCTGCTGCTGGTGATGCCAACATCACCAGCAGGCTGGTGGGAATAAGAATATACCAAAAAAGCTGGGGAAGCTCCTTGGCAGAGCTTTAACCTCCGGTAAAGGGCCGCGCTGGATGGCGGGAAACGGGCAATCCTGCCGCCGGGCGGGTAACCAGCCGGCTAAAGAGCCGCTGCGGGCAGAAAAACGGGCATTTTCTGTCGCAGCGGTTTTTTAGTGTTG
>NZ_JBRAJI010000046.1:303-19850 GCF_052744395.1 Desulfurispora sp.
GTTGGAACGTATTCATTGACAGGTTTTGTCCATTGTGCTATACTTAAAGCCGTTAAAAGGGAGTAGCGGGCGAGTGAGGCAGGTGCAACCAACAGCCCCGGCTTTTAGTAGCCTGGTTGCATCACCGGCGGGAAGGCCGGGCAGCGAGACTTTTAACACCATCTCTGTTTGAACAGAGGTAGTGTTAAAAGTCGCGTTTTTATTTATAATTGGACAGGCCAGTGGACAGATTTACAGGTAGTATGTGCGCATTAAGACGGTAAAATTACATTTTCCCGGGAGGTTTTTTTATGGAGTTTATTTTATCTTTATTGAGCATTATCCTCATTGACATTGTGCTGGGGGGCGACAATGCCGTGGTCATTGCCATGGCCAGCAAGTCACTGCCGCCGCAGCTGCGCAAAAAGGCCATCTTGCTGGGTACGGCGGGGGCCATTGCCGTGCGGGTGTTGCTGACCGCTTTTGTCATTTATCTGCTTGCTATCCCCCTTTTGCAGTTTGTCGGGGGACTGCTCCTGATCTGGATTGCCTGGAAATTGCTGGCGGACAACAATCAGAAAGAAGTAACCTGCCGTTCGGGTAAGGGTTTGTGGGATGCGCTGAAAATTATCATTATGGCCGATCTGGTTATGGGTGTGGACAACATTCTGGCCATTGCCGGGGCAGCCCGCGGTCATGTGGGCCTGGTGTTATTCGGGCTGGTCATCAGCATTCCGCTGATTGTCTGGGGCAGCACACTGCTGGTGCGGCTGATGGACCGTTTTTCCGCCATTACCTACGTGGGGGCAGGGGTAATCGCCTGGGCGGCCGGCCATATGATTGCCGCCGATCCCATAGTGGCCGGGCGGGTAATACCTTACCTGCCCCATTTTGAATACCTGGCTCCCCTGACCTGTGTGGTGCTGGTAACCGGTTATGGCTGGTACAAAAACCGCCTGGCCGGACAAGTTTATAAAGCAAACGATAATGTTTAATCCCGGAAATCTGTTGGCATCAACCGGCGGCATAGTAGCTGCCGGTGTTGTTTTTGTCCAAAAATTAAAAATATTAACAATATTTAATTGACGGTTCTGGCCTGGCTTTAGTATGATATGGTTAACCAATGGGTTAAAAACCAACAGGAGGGTTAAAAATGCAACTGGTGGGCAAAGTGGCGCTGATTACCGGTGGCAGCCGGGGGCTGGGCAGGGCTGATGCGCTGGCGCTGGCGGCAGCGGGTGCCGATGTGGTGATTACGGATATCTTGCTGGAAAGCGGTCAGGATAGCGGTGTGGCTCAAAAATACGGCCCCCTGGCCCAGTTTTTTCAGAGCAGCCGGGTGGTGTATGCCGAACAGACAGCTGAAGAGATCAGGCAAATGGGCCGGAGGGCCCTGGCGCTACAAATGGATGTGACCGACCGGCAGCAGGTGGCAGAAGTATTTGCCCGGGTGAAGTCGGAAATGGGCAGCATTGATATCCTGGTCAACAATGCGGCCACGCTGGACCACGTAGCGCAAATCGAGCAGCAAAACGATGATTTTTGGGAAAGGGATCTGCGGGTCAACCTGACCGGTGCTTACAACTGCTGCAAAGCGGTTTGGCCATACATGAAAGAGCAGAAGTGGGGCCGGATCATCAACATGGCTTCTGTAGCCGGTACCATGGGTGGTTTTGGACAGAGCAGTTACAGCACCACCAAAGCAGGTATTCTTGGTTTGACCAAAAGTTTGGCCCTGGAGGGGGCCCGCCATAATATTACCGTTAATGCTATAGTACCCGGTGTGATTGCTACCGAAGCTTTCCAGATGACCAGCCCCCAAATGCGTGAACGGATGATTGCCCGCACGGCTTTTAAAAGGGCCGGGGAACCGGAGGATATAGCCAGCGCGGTGGTTTTTCTGGCTTCCGACGGGGCCAAATACATTACCGGTATTGAACTATATGTGGCCGGTGGACTGAACCTGTTTACATTTTAAACTGCTGTGACGGTTCGGCGGGGCTGGTCGGGAAGTAGGACAGAGCCGATTTTTAAAATGCCGGGGTGATCTGGATATGGGCGAAACCATTATTCATTACCTGGCAAAACAAGTGACCGGCAGGGGGGAGCGTACCGCCTACCTGATCAAGGTGAACGGTAACTGGCAACAGGTGACCTGGCGGCAGTTCGGGGATAAAGTACTGGCTCTGGCGACTGCACTGCGGCAGTGGGGACTGGAGCGCGGCGACCGGGTGGCCATCTGGGCCGATAACTGTCTGCAATGGACTACGGCTGACCTGGCGGTGTTATCTATGGGTGGCATTACTGTGCCGGTGTATGCCAGCAATACTTCTGAACAGGCTGCTTATATCATGCATCATGCCGGCTGCCGGCTGGCCTTTCTGGGCGGCCGGGAGCAATTGAGCAAACTTCTGCCGGTACGGTCCGGGCTGCCCGGTTTGCAGCAAATCATTGTGATGAAACCGGATGAATGGGTTGGCAGCAGTGGGGACGGGGAGGTTATGGTGTGCAACTGGGAAGACTTTGTCTCCTGCTATCGGCAGACCGATCTGGACTGGTCCAGCTTGCTGGCCGAGCATGCGCCCGGCCTGGACGATCTGGCCACCCTGATTTACACCTCGGGTACTACCGGTCCACCCAAGGGTTGTATGATCACCAACCGCAACATCATGTTTGTCTGCCGGGCCATGGAACAGGTGCTGGATATAAGCAGCGAGTATATAACGCTTTGTTTTTTGCCTCTGGCTCATGCGCTGGAACGTAACGCCGGTCAGTTTACGGCGCTGTATGCCGGCTACACCACTGCCTTTGCCGAAAGTATTTACCAGGCGGTAGAAAACTGCCGGGAGATCAGACCCCATTTCATTCGCACTGTACCCCGGTTGCTGGAAAAGGTATACGCCGCCTTCTGGCAGCAGGGAGCTGCCGGTCCGTTCTGGCGGCGCCGGTTATTTAACTGGTTGATTTTTGATGCTCTGCAGGCTGGACGGACCGGGCGGCAGGGAGGAAATCCGCCGCCGGTGCAGCGGCTGAAATTATTTTTGGCTGATCGTTTGCTTTTCAGCCGTTTGCGGCAGGCTCTGGGCGGCCGCATGAAATTTATTGTCAGCGGCGGGGCACCGCTCTCCCCCGAAGTCAATGAGCTTTTCTGGACGGCCGGTATCATGGTGCTGGAAGGGTACGGTCAGACCGAGGCCACCCTGGGACTGACCTTCAATACTCCGCAAGAGCACCGTTTGGGATCGGTGGGTCGCCCCCTGCCGGGAGTAGAGATTGTTATAGCTACCGATGGAGAGGTGCTGGCGCGGGGGGAAGGAGTATGTGCCGGGTATTACCGGGATGAGCAGGCTACCGCCCGCACTTTTCAAAGCGGCTGGCTTTACACCGGAGATGTGGGCAGGCTGGATGAACAGGGCTATTTATATATTACCGATCGTAAGAAAGATATTCTGATCACCGCCGGTGGTAAGAACGTCCCTCCTCAAAACATTGAGAACGCCATTAAAACCATTCCCTTCATTGATCAGGCTGTGGTGGTGGGGGACAGAAAACCCTATCTCACAGCCCTGCTCACCCTGAACCGGCAGGCCGTTAATCAGTACGGAGCGGCGCATGGCTGGCCGGAAATGAGTCTTCAGGAAATGGCCGAACATGCCGGGGTGCGGAATTTGATCAGAGAAGAGATGGCCCGGGTGAACAGCCGTCTGGCCCGTTTTGAGACCATCAAGCACTTTGTCATTTTACCCGTAGAATTTTCTTTGCAGAGCGGGGAGCTGACTCCCAGCATGAAGGTAAAGCGAAGATATGTGCTGGATAAATATGCCCATTATGTTCAGCAACTCTATCAGCGGCGGGAGGAGGAATAACTTGCTGCAGGAAGCTCTGATCATTGAAGCGGTGCGTACGCCCGTTGGACGGCGCAATGGCATGCTGTCCCATATCCGACCGGATGAACTGGCCGCGCTGGTGTTGTCCGAGCTGGTACGCCGGGCAGGCATTGAGCCGGCACTGGTGGAAGATGTGATCATGGGCTGTGTTTCCCAGGTGGGGGAACAGGCTCTTTGTGTAGGGCGGCTGGCAGTGTTGATGGCCGGGTTCCCTGCCCATGTGCCGGCGGTGACCATTGACCGGCAGTGCGGCTCCAGTCAACAGGCCGTGCACTTTGCCGTACAGGCCATCAGGAGTGGAGACATGGATGTGGTGATTGCCGCCGGGGTGGAGAGCATGAGCCGGGTGCCCATGGGCAGTGCCATGCTGGATAAGGGCTTCAGCCCGCGCCTGACGGCTCGCTACTCCATTATCCCCCAGGGGTTGAGCGCCGAGATGGTGGCGGCCAAATGGGGACTGAAGCGGGAAGAACTGGATGAGCTGGCCTATAGCAGTCACAGCAAGGCTTTGGCAGCAAGCGGTGCCGGGGCTTTCCAAAGGGAAATAATGCCGGTGGAGGTGGAGCTCCCCGATGGCCGCCGGACACTGGTGGAGCGCGATGAGGGGCCCCGGGCGGATACATCGCCGGCCAAACTGGCCGGTCTCCGGCCGGTATTTAAAAGTGATGGGGTGATTACAGCGGGTAATTCCAGCCAGATCAGCGATGGGGCGGCTGCTGTGCTGTTGATGTCGGAAAGGCGGGCCGTCCAGCTGGGATTAAAACCCCGGGCCAGAGTGGTATCCCGGGCGGTTTACGGAGATGATCCGGTGATTATGCTCACGGCGCCCATTCCAGCCAGCCGCATGGCTTTGCAAAAGGCCGGAATGGGTATGGGAGATCTGGATGTCTATGAAATCAACGAGGCTTTTGCCAGTGTACCCCTGGCCTGGCTCAGGGAAATGGATGGTGATGTGACGCGGCTTAATCCGCGGGGCGGCGCCATAGCGCTGGGGCATCCACTGGGGGCCAGCGGAGCCCGGCTGTTGACCACCATGCTCCATTACCTGGAGGATAGCGGCAAGCGTTACGGCTTGCAGGCCATGTGTGAAGGTTTTGGCATGGCCAATGCCATGATTGTGGAAAGGTTATAAATATTGTCTATACCGGCTGCCTGGCCGGTCCTTTTTTTCAATATACCCCGCCCAATCCCGTCCGCGAGAGGGACGGTATTTCCCGGGTTTGGTAGCAGTGCAGGTAGCGGGACCAGGCAGGAATTTACCCGCCGGACGGCGTAATAACCCAGGGAAAGCAATATACCGGGCAGGAGTGATTGGATTTTGAAATGGCAGGCGTGCCGGAAGGCGTTTAATGAAATCCCCGGCTTTGCGGAGCAGGTGCACAGCCTGCTGCAGGAGGCCGTGCAAAACGGCCGGGAGAGCTACTATTACAACATCATGAAGTACATCCAGTTGCTTTACGGGGAACCGGTAGCCCGTTTTGTGCATTACCTGACCAGGGCCAGTCTGGCCGAAGTGATGGATTATCTGCAGAAAGAGGGTTGTGTGGATCGCCCCTTTATCTCCTTTGCCGTGGATATCACCCGGCTGTACAAACCCCGGCTGGATATCTTCCTGGAGGACCCTCAGGACTGGCGCACCCTGAAGTATTCGGTAACCACTCATCATTCGGGCAAGGTTACAGTGAATTTTACCATTATCAAGAACAATGGCGAGGAGGCCGAGATTGTTACGCAACCGCATTCGGCTCTGCATCTGTGCTATTTGATGCTTAATGCCCTGCAGCTGCTGGGTGACAACCACGGTCTGCAGAAGGAATTCTTGCAGGAAGTGAAAAATGAGATTGACAATGTATTCATGGAATTGCTGATGACGGCCGCGCCGGCGGAGGAAGAAGGACCGCCCACGATCAACTGAACATCCTGGCGGAATGGCTGGCGATATACTTAATGGCACTCCCTGGAACAGGGGGTGTTTTTTCATGTGAAAATATGTCACCAACTGGTTGTATTTCTATTCAATAAATGTTAAAATATTAAAGACAACTCCACGTAGAAACAGGGTTGTCGGGAGCTTAATCCCTGCAGACAGGGAGCGGGGGAACCAGTTTTCGGGGTGAATCCGCCGGGGGAGTAATCTGCTACCGGTGGTAGGGTGCTTATCCTTTCCATCCGAACCCGTCAGCTAACCTCGTTTGCTCAAAGAAAGGAGGGGCATGTATGCAATACCTTTCCCAAACCTGTCCGGACGAAACCCACAAGATCCGGGTGGCCCGGGAGCGGGCGGCCGAACTGAAAGGGGCCATTGCCGATTACTTGGAAGCCAGGCCCGGTATACCCACCGGCCTGGAGCTGGAGGAGAAGTATCTGGCGGCCAAAAACAGGATCATGGTCTATTTTCAGGCCACCGCGCAGGACTGGCAGGACTGGCACTGGCAGATGGGCCGGCGGATCAGCAATGTGGAACAGCTGGCCGATTTGGTGGAATTGAGTGAGCAGGAGAAGGCCGATATAGCAGCGGTGGGCGGCCAGTTTCGCTGGGCGGTATCACCCTACTATCTGGCCGTTAGCCTGGCCTGCGGGAAGCATGGGGCGCTGTGGAAGCAATCCATCCCGGCCCGGGAGGAAATTACCGACCGGCGGGGGGTGCTGGATCCCATGGCCGAAGAATTTACCTCGCCGGCTCCCGGCATTACCCGGCGTTATCCCGACCGGTTGATCATCAATGTGACCAACCAGTGCGCTATGTACTGCCGGCATTGCCAGCGCCGGCGCAATATCGGGGAGGTAGACAGGCACCGGCCGCGCCGGGTGCTGGAGCAGGCCCTGCAGTACGTGGCTGAAAACCCGGAAATCCGCGATGTACTGATCACGGGCGGCGATGCGCTGCTGCTGCCCGACAGTACCATAGAGTGGCTGCTTTCCCGCCTGCACAGCATTCCCCATGTGGAGATCAAACGCCTGGGTACCCGCACGCCGGTAACCCTGCCCCAGCGCATCACCCCGCGCCTGTGTGCCATTCTCAAAAAATATCCGCCCATATATATCAACACCCAGTTCAACCACCCGGCGGAAGTTACGGCCGAAGCCAGAGCGGCCTGCGACCGGCTGGTGGAAGCGGGAGTGGTGCTGGGCAATCAGGCCGTACTGCTCAAGGGAGTGAACAACCATCCCTTTGTGATGCGCCGTTTGAACCAGGCCCTGCTGACCATCCGGGTGCGCCCCTATTATATCTTTCATGCCAAGCCCGTGCAGGGGACGCATCATTTCATCACCTCTATTGACGAGGGACTGGAAATTATGGAGAAATTGCGCGGTTACACTTCGGGGCTGGCTGTTCCCACCTATATCATTAATGCTCCCAACGGTTACGGCAAGACGCCGCTTCTGCCCGCCTATGTACAGGAACGCCGGGAGAACAAAATAGTGCTGCGCACCTGGGAAAAGAGGATTATTCCCTATCATGTGCTGATGTAGGGATACAGCAAAGCCCGTCCGGACATACCGGGCGGGCTTTTTCTCGGGTTTTGAGCAAATACGCAGTGCTATATCGTGTTGCCCGAAGACGATACAGCGAAATGCTGCGGGCTGGTATATTTTAGGATGTGCCGGTCTACTCGGTGAGCAAACCCCGCCGGGCCAGTTTTTCCCGCACGGTGGGGTAGTACTCCAAGTGGGTGTGGGGCAGGAAGCGGCTGCCCACAAATTTGTTCATAAACACCTGGTTGGCATTGAGCTCGAAGTAGGTGATGCTGGAAGCGATGCGCAGCGCTTCCCGGCGGGCCTGGCGGGACAGCAGGGCCAGCCGGGCGCCGGCGCCGGCGCTGTTGCCCAGGCGGATGATTTTGTCCCGGGGCAGGTCGGGATACAGGCCGATGGTTACGGCCGACTCCACATCCAGATAGTGGCCGAAAGCGCCGGCGGCGTAAAAGTATTCAATATCGGGCATGGTCAGGCCCACACTTTCCAGCAGCAATTCCACCGCGGCATTGACCGCTCCCTTGGTGCGCAGCAGGCTGTTGATGTCGGTCTGGGTAATCACAATCTCCTGACCCGTGGCCGATTGAGCTGCCGGGACCAGGACGAATTTGTCCCGGCCGTCCTTGAATTTTCCGGCCCGGTTGATGATTCCGGCCAGCAGCAGCTGGGCGAGGCAATCCACCAGGCCGGAGCCACAAATGCCCACCGGGGCTTTGCCCTCAATGGTGCTGTAAGTCACAGCTCCGGTGGCCGGGTCGATCCGCACTTTTTCAATAGCCCCCGGCTCGGCCCGCATCCCGCTTTGCACTACCCCGCCCTCCAGGGCCGGCCCAGCGGCACCAGCGCAGGCCACCAGCCAGTCCTGGTTGCCCAGCACAATTTCCCCGTTGGTGCCGATGTCCACAAACAGGGATACCTCGGGCCGCTGGTGCAGGCCGCTGGCCAGGATGCCGGCAATGATGTCGCCGCCCACATAGCTGCCCACGGCCGGGAAGATATAGACCGGTGCCCGGGGGTGGACCGGCAGGCCGATCTCGGCAGCACTGTACAGATCGGGCTGGCTGGTCACCGGAATATACGGGGCCAGGCAGATGCGGGAGGGATCCAGACCCAGCAGCAGGTGCACCATAGTGGTGTTGGCCGCGATGGCTACGGTCTTGATTTGCGTTTCATGGATTCCCGCTTCCTGCGCCAGACGCTCCACCAGCCGCTGCAGTGTCATTAAAATGGCCTGCTGCAGCTCCTGGAGTCCGGCGGGGTTGGCCGCATGGCCGATGCGGGTCAGAATATCCTCACCCAGCGGCCCCTGCCCGTTGAAGTCGGCCGCCACGGCCCTGACCCGGCCATCATGGAGCGATATCAGGTAGGCCACCACTGTGGTGGTGCCGATATCCACGGCCAGGCCCCACAGGCTGGCCGTGGTGTCGCCCGGCTCCACATCCACCAGGTGCAGGGGAGCGCTTTCCGCCAGGTCGAAGGACAGGGTGGCCGTAACCCGCCACTCCTCTTGGCGCAGATGGTCGCTCAGCGGTTCGCGCAAAAGAGACAGGGGAATATGTACATCCCGGGGCCAGTGCCGGTTGATGGCCTGGCGCAGCCTTTCCGTATCCGAGCGGTTGTCCTCCAGAGCGGGAGGCTCCAGCTCTAGGTATATTTTTTTCACCGGTGGATCCAGGGGCGGACTGTCCGCCTGCCCCTGCCAGAGGATAAGGGTCTGATTTGCTGTCAGTTTAACCACCTTCCTGCCTGGCGTTCTAAATCTCTACCCTGTTGCGTCCGTTGCGTTTGGCCCGGTAAAGGGCGCTGTCGGCAGCAGCGATCAACTCGGTGGGCGGTATGTCCTCCCGGGGCACCAGAGTGGCCGTGCCCAGACTGATCGTAACCCAGGGGCTGACCGGAGAAGCGGCGTGGGGAATGGCCAGGCTCTGCACGGCCAGGCGGATGTTTTCCGCTATTTGCCGGGCCGTATCCAGGTCGCATCCGGGCAGGAGGATCACGAATTCCTCTCCACCGTAACGGGCGGCCATTTCAGCGGGGCGGTAGAGCAAATTACTCAGGGTACCGGCCACCTTTTTCAGACAATCGTCACCCTGCAGGTGGCCGTAAGTGTCGTTGTATGTTTTGAAGTGGTCGATATCACACATGATCAGAGAAACCGGCACGCCCAGCCGGGCATTTTTCTCCCATTCCTCGGTCAGCCTGCTGTCGAAATAACGCCGGTTGGCCAGGCCGGTCAGGCCGTCCAAATTGGATAGCGTTTTGAGCAGTTCTTCGGTTTTTTGGCGTTCAGTAATGTCGTTGCCAATGGCGATGATCACCGGGTGGGCGCCGCTTTGGTCGCGAATGATGGTATTTTTCCAGGAAACAAGGCGCTCCTCGCCGCTCCTGGTCATAATGGGGTTTTCAAATTCACTGTTGTCGGCCTGCCCCAGCAAGTTTTTGAAAATATGGCCGGTGGCCGGCTGGTAGGCGGGAGGCACAAACAGGGAAAACCAGTCCCGGCCCAGAATCTCCGGGCCGCTCCAGCCGGTGATTTGCTCACAGTATTTGTTAAACAGGATTATCTTCCCGTCCTGGTCCAGGCCCACGATCAGGGCCCGGGCGTTGTTAACCAATTTTTCCAAGTATTCTTTGGACTGCTGGAGCGCCTCCTGGGCCAGCCGGGCTTCGTGGATGTTTTCCAGCATGGCGATGACAAAACGCGCTTCGCTGCCCGGAGTGCGGTATTGAGCCAGGGAGAAGCGTCCCCAGCGGGGCTGCCCCGTTATGTTCAGATAGCGCTTCTCGGTCTGGAAGGTACTCTGTCCGCCGGACAGCGCCTGTTGAAACAGGTGGCTGACTTCGGCCCGGTCGTCCGGATGGATGAACTGGATGGGCGACTGCAGAATGATTTCATCATAGGTGTACCCCAGCATGTGGCGCAGGGCATAGTTGGTTTCGATGATTTTGCCGGACGGGTTCAATATGGCCATGCCGATGGGCGCATTGTAAAATACCGCCTTAAAGCGGGACTCGCTTTCTTGCAGGCGGGCGGCTGCCTGCAGGCGTCCGCTGATATCCCGGATCACCAGCACGTAACCGCTGATCCGGCCGGTGCTGCCAATGCAGCTCAGGTTGATCTCTACCGGGATTTGTCTGCCGCTGCTGTGGATGAGCAGTAATTCGCTTTTTGCAAAAGGTAGCTGTTCGCTGGAAAAAAGATGGGCGAGCGGCTGCAGAGTGTGCGGGCAGATGATATTGACCACGTCGGTCAGTTTTTTCTGCCGGATGTCTTCGGCCGACCAGCCCAGCAATTGACTGGCCGCCGGGTTGCTGATCATAATTAACTGATCTGTATTGGTGACCAGTACAGCATCGTTGATGCTGTGCAGGATGCTGCACAGCCAGGTATTCTGGCGGGTCAGGCGTCGCCCAGTATGCTTGAGCCGAATACAGGTACCGTCTTTAGTGACCATGGTTCATTACCCTTCCTCCGTCAGACGGGCGGTCTCCTCTTTCAGTAATATTTGCCGCAGGATATAATTATTGGCAGAATGAATTGCTCACAATTTAATTCTATGGTGTAACGCCCGGCGGTGTGCATGTAAAGGGTGATGTTTGAACCGGATGCGGTTGGTAAAATTGGACTTGCTCTGTAGCAAAATTTTAAACTATTTTGTCACTGTTTGACAATAAAAGAGTGGGAAAATAAAGCGGGTGGTAGAGGATGGGGCGAGCAGGTAGAAGTGACCGGTGTGAAATTTTTTGTGTGGACCAGGAAAAGGTGGCTGTATTGCGCCAGCAGGTGCAAACCACCGCCGGGCTGGCCGATTTTTTCAAATTGCTGGCCGATGAAACCAGGTTGAAAATCGCCTACGCCTTAAGCCGGGAGGAGCTTTGTGTATGTGATGTGGCGGCCATAGTGGGTATTTCGGTGGCGGCGGCCTCCCATCATTTGCGGCTGCTGAAAAATTGCGGGCTGGCCAGGCAGCGGCGACAGGGTAAAATGGTCTTTTATGTCTTACAGGATCATTGCGTGCGCCTGATCATTGAAACCGCGCTGAATCACTTCCAGGATTGCCAGCATATATAACTGCCGGGCCATTGACTTTTCTGGGAACAGAGATTTGATTGTTGACTGTACAGGAAGGGGTTTTGTATAATAACATTCAAATACTTACTTGAATGATTAAATGATGGACCACAACCGGTCGGTATGGTTACCGTTTTCAGGCTGGCCTGTGGTGGAAGGGGAGGTGCTGGCGTTGGGGGGACAGATGAGGAGAAAAGTAGTGTACAACAAGGGAGGGTGAGGCTGCGGCGCCTGCGCGGCAGTTGCTGCGCCGGGAAGTACAGAGCAGCCTGCCGGGTTTGCGGCCGGAACCACGCGCCGGGAGATGGCCGACCCGGTACCCGGTGGATCGCGGGGCTTGCTCCTGGCCAGTGGTGCAGGCCTGCTGGTGGCCTTTCTGACCGGATGGCTGGCCGGGTCGACCCGGGCCGAACAATTGTTATACTTGCTGGTCATGGCAACCGGTGGCTGGCCGTTATTGCTGGGTGCATATCACGCCCTGCGGGAAAGCCGGGTGGATATGTACGTACTGATGACTGTGGCGCTGGCCGGAGCGCTGGCCATTGGGGAGTGGGCGGAAGGAGCTGTGCTGGTTTTTCTTTTTGCGGCAGGCAACTGGTTGCAGTTGTACACCACCCGGCGCACCAGGCATTCATTGCGGGAGCTGCTGGATCTGCGGCCGGCCCGGGTGCTGGTACGCCGGGAGGGGGGGGAGATGCTTTTGCCGGTGGAACAGCTGCGCGTGGGCGATACAGTGCTGGTGCGGCCGGGGGAAAAAATTGCCGTGGACGGCGTTGTCCTGAGCGGGGAAAGCGATGTGGACCAGTCTCCGGTGACCGGTGAAGCCATGCCGGTATACAAACAGCCGGGCGATCAGGTCTATGCCGGCACGATTAATGGCGGGGGGCTGCTCACATTGCGGGCTACCTGCCTGGTGGATGACAGCCTGCTGGCCCGCATGATCCGCCTGGTGGAGCAGGCCGAGAAAAGCAAGGCCCCTCAGCAGCAGTTTGTGGATGTTTTTGCCCGCTACTACACGCCGCTGGTGGTGGGGGGAGCGGTGCTGCTGGCGGTGGTGCCCGGGCTGCTGGGGCAGCCCTTTCTGCCCTGGCTCAAGCGGGCGCTGATTTTGCTGGTCATCTCCTGCCCCTGCGCTCTGGTCATTTCCACCCCGGTGGCTATAGTTTCCGCCATAGGCACGGCGGCAAGACGCGGGGTGCTGATCAAGGGCGGTGTCGTGCTGGAAGTGGCCGGGCAAATCCGGGCGGTAGCCTTTGATAAAACCGGCACGCTGACCACCGGCCAACCCCGGGTGGTACAGGTGGTGGACACTGCGGGCGGCGATCAGCGTCGCTGGCTGGCCATAGCCGCTGCGCTGGAAAGCCGCCTGACCCACCCCCTGGCCGGGGCCATCCTGCACTATGTGCGGCAGGAAGGCATTTTACCCGCTGCGGGCAGCGATTACGAGTTTTATCCCGGCCGGGGCGGCCGGGTGGTCGTAGATGGCTCGACCTATTATATTGGCAGTCCGCGTCTTTTAGAGGAAAAGGGAGTGCGGCTGGAGGCCTGGAAACAGGAAATAACCGCTCTGGAGGAAAGAGGCTGTTCGCTGGTGCTGGTGGGTTGCGGGACCGGGCTCAAGGGGATCATCGCCGTAGCCGACCGGCCCCGGGAGGAAGCAGCAGATACGCTGCATCATCTGCGCCGGGCCGGTATGCATACCATCATGCTGACCGGGGATCACCCGGCGGCGGCAGCCGCGGTGGCCGGGCAGCTGGGGCTGGATGAATTCCGGGCCGGCCTGCTGCCGGAAGAAAAATTGCAGGCTCTGGCCCGGCTGCGGCAGGATTACGGCAAGGTGGCCATGCTGGGGGACGGGGTCAATGACGCCCCGGCGCTGGCAGCCTCCGATCTGGGCATCGCCATGGGGGCGGCAGGCAGCGACGTGGCACTGGAAACCGCCGGGGTAGTCCTTTTATCCGACGATCTGGGTAAGCTACCCTATCTGGTGAGTTTAAGCCGCCGGGCCGGGCGGGTGATCCGTCAGAATATGGCTTTTGCCCTGTTGATCAAATTGATCTTTATAGCGGTCACCCTGCTGGGGATGGCCAGCTTGTGGCTGGCCGTGCTGGCCGACAGCGGAGCGGCCGTGCTGGTAACGCTCAACGCTCTGCGCCTGGTGCGGGTGCGGGCGTAGATACAAGTGGGCAAACTGCCTGTAGCCGATACAGGCAGTTTTTTGTTTTTGCTCAAATGCGGGGTGGGTGTAAAAGCGGCGGCTGGTAAATAATAAAGGCGAGGTGAAGAAGATGGCTGAAAACAATTGCCGTCCGGACGGTTTTTCGCCCGATATTGAGCCGTCGCCGGGCATTGACCCGCCGGCCCCCGCTTATCCGCCTGGCGAGCCTGCTCCCGACCAGCCCGAGCAGCCGGAAGAGCCGGGAGAACCCGATGAGGGGGGAGCGCCCCGTCCCCGCCGGGTGCGCGGACAGGCCAAAAATACCATGGAATCGCTCAAGGAGCTGGGCGCCAGTCCCCTGCCCGAAATCAAGAGCAATATCCACTGTCTGACCATTGTGGGTCAGATTGAAGGGCACCTGGTGCTGCCTCCCCAGAACAAGACCACCAAGTACGAACACATCATCCCCCAGCTGGTAGCCCTGGAGCAGGCGCCGGAAATCGAAGGGGTACTAATTATTCTCAATACGGTGGGGGGCGATGTGGAGGCCGGCCTGGCCATAGCCGAAATGATTGCCAGTTTGTCCAAGCCCACGGTTTCGGTGGTGCTCGGTGGCGGGCACAGTATCGGCGTGCCCATCGCGGTGGCAGCTGACTACGGATTTATTGCCGAAACTGCCAGCATGACCATTCACCCCATCCGTCTGAACGGGCTGGTCATTGGCGTGCCCCAGACCTATGAATATCTGGATAAAATGCAGGACCGGGTGGTGCGCTTTGTCATCCGCCATTCCCGCATTACCGAAAGCGCCTTTCGGGAGCTGATGTTCCGCACCGGGGAACTGGCCCGGGATATCGGTACGGTGCTCATCGGCCGGGAGGCGGTAGAAAAAGGCCTCATGGACGAAGTGGGGGGGATCAGCCAGGCGGTGCGCCAGCTGCAGCAAATGATTGAAGAGAAAAAGAAGCACGGGGAGGTGCCGCTGCAGTGATTCTTTATACACCCATGCAGCTGGAACTGGTGCTGCAGGGTCTGGAGGACATGGCCGCCCCGCAGCTGAAGGAGGTCACAGTGGACGGGGTGCTCCTGCTGGCAGAAGTTACCGCACCGGGCCGGGCCAGGGTGGCCCGTCTGCTCAGCACCGACCCGCGGCATTATTTGCAGGACAATTTATTGCCGGGAAGGGAAATCCCTTTGTAAAAAAGCGCCGGATGATGGCGCTTTTTGGTTGAGCCGGCGGATAATTCTTTTCCCTCTTTTTGCATATAATGTACTACTCATGCACGGGCAGTTATCCATACCTTGTCGCTAATAGATATTTTTACCTAATGGAAGGAGTGGGCAGGATGGATTTCCTGAAAAGGCTGGAAGAGCACCGCTCTTTGGAAAAACAACTGGCCTGGGAAGGCACGTTTGAAGAATATCTACAGATAGTGCGCAAAAATCCCCATGTTTGCCAGCTGGCGCACTCGCGTATCTATGAAATGATCCGGGCGGCCGGTGTGGAAGAACTGGAGGGCGGCGTTAAACGCTACAAATTCTTCGCCAATGAGCTGTTCGGCATCGACCGGACACTGGAAAAGCTGGTAGAGGAATATTTTCACCCGGCGGCCCGCCGTCTGGATGTGCGCAAGCGCATACTTTTGCTGATGGGGCCGGTGAGCGGGGGCAAGTCCACCCTGGTGGCCATGCTCAAGCGGGGTCTGGAGAAATTTTCGCGCACCGCTGCCGGCGCATTGTACGGTATCAAGGGCTGCCCGATGCACGAAGAACCTTTGCATTTGATACCCCGCGAATTGCGGGAAGATTTCCAAAAAGAATACGGTGTTTACATTGAGGGCGAACTCTGCCCGGCCTGCCGCCTGATGGTGGAGAGCGAGTACGGCGGGCGCATTGAAAAGGTGCCCGTGGAGAGGGTTTTTCTCTCCGAGGAAAACCGCATCGGTATCGGCACTTTCACCCCTTCCGACCCCAAATCCCAGGACATTGCCGACCTGACGGGCAGTGTGGACTTTTCCACCATTGCCGAATACGGTTCCGAGTCCGACCCGCGGGCCTATCGCTTTGACGGCGAACTGAACATTGCCAACCGGGGGATCATGGAATTCCAGGAAATGCTGAAATGTGACGAAAAATTCCTCTGGAACCTGCTTTCGCTGTCCCAGGAGGGCAACTTCAAGGCCGGCCGCTTTGCGCTGATCTATGCCGATGAAATGATCGTGGCCCACACCAATGAAAATGAGTACAAAGCCTTTATCGCCAACAAGAAGAACGAGGCGCTGCAATCGCGCATTATTGTTATGAAAATCCCCTATAACCTGCGGGTGAGCGATGAAGTCAAGATATATGACAAGTTAATCAAGCAAAGTGATCTGAAAGACATTCACATTGCCCCCCATGCCCTGAAAGTGGCCAGCATCTTCTCTGTGCTCTCCCGTCTGAAGGAGAGTAAAAAGCAGGGTATGGATGTGCTCAAGAAGATGAAACTGTACGATGGTGAGGACGTGGAAGGGTTTAAGCAAAAGGATTTGACCGAACTGCAAAACGAGCACCTGGACGAAGGCATGAGCGGTGTGGACCCGCGCTATGTGATCAACCGCCTGTCCTCGGCCCTGATCCGCACTTCCACCAAGTGCATCAACCCGCTGGATGTGCTGCGCGCCTTGAAGGACGGTCTGGACCAGCACGCCTCCATTACCAAAGAGGAGCGGGACCGGCTTTTGAACTTTATTTCTATTGCCCGGAAGGAGTACGACGAGCTGGCCAAAAAAGAAGTGCAAAAAGCCTTTGTCTACTCCTTTGAAGAATCGGCCCGGGTGTTGTTCGACAACTATCTGGACAATGTGGAAGCCTATTGCAACGGCACCAAGCTCAAAGACCCCATTACCGACGAGGAAATGGAGCCCGACGAGAAGCTGATGCGTTCCATTGAAGAGCAAATCGGGATCTCGGAAAATGCCAAGAAGGCCTTCCGGGAAGAAATATTGATCCGCCTGTCCAGCTATGCGCGCAAGGGCAAGCGTTTCGACTACCGCTCCCACGAGCGGCTGCGGGAGGCTGTGGAGCGCAAGCTCTTTGCCGATCTGAAAGATGTGGTCAAGATCACCACTTCCACCAAGACGCCGGACAAAGAACAGCTGAAGCGGCTGAACGAAGTGAGCGCCCGCCTGATAGAGAGCCACGGCTACTGTCCCATTTGTGCCAACGAGCTGCTCAAATATGTGGGCAGTTTGCTCAGCCGCTAGGCGGAACCGGAGAAGGTGAGCGGGATGACCCGGTTCAGCATTACCAGACAGGACTGGTCTTTGCACCGCAAGGGGGAAATTGACCAGCAAAGGCACCAGGAAAAGGTGCGCGAGGCCATCAAGCGCAATCTGGCCGATATCGTCAGCGAGGAAAGCATCATCATGGGGGATGGGAAAAAGGTAATTCGCATCCCCATCCGCTCGCTGGATGAGCCCCACTTCCGCTTTGACCAGGGCAAGAAAAAGCACGCCGGACAGGGCAGCGGCAAAAGCAAAGTGGGTGACGTGCTGGGCAGCGATCCCCAGCAGGCCGGTCCGGGCAAAGGCAAGGGGGCCGGTGAACAGCCGGGCATTGACTATTACGAAACCGATATTACCATTGATGAGCTGGCCCAACTGATTTTCGAGGATCTGGGTTTGCCCAATCTAGAGCAGAAAAAGAAACCCGAACTGGCCTCCGAAGCGGCCGAGTTCAAGGATGTGCGCAAAACCGGGTTGACGGGCAACATCGACCGGCGGCGCACTATTCTGGAGGCTATCAAGCGCAACGCGCTGGCCGGCAAGCCGGGCGTCAGCCCCATCACCAGGGACGACCTGCGCTTTAAAACCTGGGATGTTACCTACAAGTACGAGTCCAACGCCGTGGTGCTGGCCATGATGGATACCTCGGGCTCCATGGGCAACTACGAAAAGTACATCGCCCGCAGCTTCTTCTTCTGGATGGTACGTTTTCTGCGCACCAAGTATCAGAATGTGCAGATCGTGTTCCTGGCCCACCATGTGGAAGCCAAAGAGACCACCGAGGAGGAATTTTTCACCAAGGGGGCCAGCGGCGGCACCAAGTGTTCCTCGGTGTACAAACTGGCGCTGGAGATCATTGAAAAGCGCTATCCGCCCCAGGATTACAACATCTACGCCTTCCACTTTTCCGACGGGGATAATCTGACCTCGGATAACGAGCAGTGCGTCAGGTTGATCCAGGAACTGCTCAAACACTGCAATCTGGTGGGATACGGGGAAATCGAAGGGCCATATTATTACACCAGCACTCTGCGCAATCATTACAAGAAAATTACCGACCCCAAGTTTACCTGTGTGGCCATTAAGGATAAAAGCGGGGTCTATCCGGCGCTGAAAAAATTTTTCAGTCCGGCGCCGGAGAATTTGCGGGCCTAAGCCAGAACAAAAGCAGCCCGAATGCCTGACCGGGCAGACGGGCTGCTTTAAATTCTGGGCCGGTGGTCAGCCGCGCGGCCAGTACATGATCACCAGCACGCCCAGCAGGCAGATGGCGCCCCCGATCAGATCAAAGCGGTCGGGGGCGATTTTGTCCACCTTCCAGCCCCAGATGATGGAGAGAACAATAAAGATGCCACCGTAAGCGGCATAAACCCGGCCGAAATTGGCCGGCTGCAGGGTGGGGACGATGCCGTACAGGGCCAGGATTACGGCTCCCAGGGCGAAATACCAGATGCTTTTGTCCTCGCGCAGCCACAGCCAGATCAGGTACCCGCCCCCAATTTCACAGAGACCGGCCAGAATAAAATAAAAAAGCGATTTGATTACTTCCATGGCTGCATCCTTTCTGGTTTATGTATCCTGCGGATTGTTGGACAGCAGGCTATTGATCAGATCCTGAATCACTGTGCCGCAGCAGCGGCCGGTGGGATTGTTGAGTTCACAGCGGGCATTCTGCATAGCTCCGGTGAGCCGGGCCACTTCTTTCACTGTCCGGGCGCCCCGGCTGATGACCGCCTCGCTGATTTGCTCCCGGGTCAACCGGTTGCAGTAGCAAATATACTGAGGGTGGGCCCCGGTTTTGTACCAGACTGGCACCTGGAGCTGTGTCTGGAGGAAGGTTGGCCCGCTTTCGCTGAAATATACCACCGGGCATTCAGGATGGAGGCAGAGGTGGTATGCCACGTCGCCTACCAGGCCGGTGAACTCCGGCTGCACCAGATTTTTTACGGTAGTGGTTTTTACCCTTTCCCCCGGTTGATGACACATGGGGCAGGTTAACCCGGCAACTGCCGCCCGGGCAGTGGGTGTTGTGCCGGTTCAGCAATGCGGTTTTTTAAATGAAGTCAACTATTTTCACCTCGCATCGGGTTGGTAGATGGCTTTGTTTCAGGGATTGCATTAGGCTTATGGGCAGGAGTATTTGGAGTATCGCACAGCTGTTGTAATTGATTTTTTAGCTTTATGTTTTCACTCTCTAAATTGCGTATGTAAATAAAACGCTTAAATTGCCACCAAATTCCCAACAGCAAGGTGGTTAAAGCTCCGGCCAGGGCCGACAACAAAATAAGCAATACTACAGAAAAACCTTCAATATGCCAAAAAAGGAGGTTAATACTAACCGGCACAGCATTTTGTAGGGCGAAAATTGTTACCATTGCCGACAGGATCAGGGCGAAAAAGAAAAATAACTGCCCCTTGCTCAAACCTGAGCACCTCCCCAATGCTTTTTTATTAAGTGTAACACAATTTTAAATATATTTGTTCTAGAAAAATAGTGTTGAAAGCATTGAAAAATTAAAGAGAACGGGAGTTACCGTTCTCCTGGACTAATTTTGGAGGGGAGAAGTCGGAATCGAACCGGACTCCCACCTGGATCGCAGGCAGGCCAGCGGGTTTGCAGCCCGTGGGGGGAACCATCCCCTTTCTCCCCAACAGGTATTATACAGGGCAATCAATATAATATAAATAATCTATGGACATTATAATAA
>NZ_JBRAJI010000047.1:0-18213 GCF_052744395.1 Desulfurispora sp.
GTCCGCGGCCGGAGGCGGCAGCCGCGATGGCGGGGCACCGCCCCCGGGCATGTTCATGCGCGCCCTGGGCGGCCGGTAGGGGGGCGGTAAATTTGGCCGTAAAACAACACGTACTGGCGCAGTTTGCCCTGCAGGCGCTCCGGGCCAACAAACTGCGCTCCTTTCTCACCGTGCTGGGCATTATCATCGGCGTGGCCGCCGTGATCATCATGCTGGCCATTGGTCGGGGCGCCCAGCAGCGGGTGCTGGCCCAAATAAGCAGCCTGGGCTCCAACCTGCTGATGGTCTTTCCCGGCGCGGCCGGCCAGTTTGTGCGCGGCAGCGGCGGCATGGTGAACACCCTCACCCTGGGCGACGCCCGGGCCATCGAGCAGCTGCCCGGCGTGGCCCGGGTGGCGCCCCTGGTGCGCAGCAATGTGCTGGTCACCTACCAGAACAAGACCTGGACCACCGGTGTGCAGGGTACCACTCCGGAGATGGTGGACATTTCCTCCCTGCAACTGGCCGCGGGGCGCTTTTTCAGCGAGGCCGAGGTGAAAAGCCTGGCCCCCGTGGCCGTGCTGGGACAGACCGTGTACCAAAACCTGTTCCCTTACGGCGGGGAAGCGGTGGGCAGCCGCATCCGCCTGCGGGGCGAAACCTTCCGGGTGGTGGGCGTGCTGCAGTCCCTGGGTGCCTCCAGCGGCGGCCAGGACCGGGACGACGTGGTCTATGTGCCGGTGACCACGGCCCAGATTCGCCTTTTGGGCCTGGCCGACCAGTCGGTGCAGCTGGTGCAGGTGCAGGTGGCCGAAAAAGACCAGATGACCGCCGTGCAGGAAGACATCACTTCCCTGCTGCGCAAGCGGCACCGCCTGGGTCCCCGGCAGGCCAGCGACTTCAACATCCGCAACATTGCCCAGGTACAGAGCACGGCCGAGAGCGTCACCGGCATGCTCACCCTTTTCCTGGCCAGTGTGGCGGCCATCTCTCTGCTGGTGGGCGGCATTGGCGTAATGAACATCATGCTGGTCTCGGTCACCGAGCGCACCCGGGAGATCGGCGTGCGCATGGCTGTGGGGGCCTCCCGGCGGGACATCCTGCACCAGTTTTTGCTGGAAGCGGTGCTCCTTTCGCTGGCCGGCTGCTTTTTCGGCATCCTGGTCGGTTTTGCTGGCGCCAGAATCTTCGCCGCCCTGGCCGGCTGGGCGGCGCCGGTTTCCCTCTTTTCCGTGCTGCTGGCGGTGGGCTTTTCCCTGGCCATCGGCATCTTTTTCGGCTACTATCCGGCCCGCCGGGCGGCGGGCCTAAATCCCGCCGAGGCGCTGGGGTACGAGTGACCCCGGACCTTGTTTTTGGGGGAAAAATAATGTAAACTTACTTGTTAGTGATAATCTTTCCCCCGCGCCGAAAAAGCGCCAGCGGTGAAATGGAGGTTTTATCTTGACCGAAAAAGGAACCTGGACCGTGAAAAAAGGCCTGGCCGAAATGCTTAAAGGCGGCGTGATCATGGACGTAACCACGCCCGAACAGGCCAAAATCGCCGAAGCAGCCGGCGCCTGCGCGGTCATGGCTTTGGAAAGAGTGCCGGCCGACATCCGGGCGGCCGGGGGCGTGGCCCGCATGGCCGACCCCACCGTCATCCTGTCCATCATGGAGGCCGTGACCATCCCCGTCATGGCCAAGGTGCGCATTGGCCATTTTGTGGAAGCCCAGATCCTGGAACAGCTGGGCGTAGACTATATCGACGAAAGCGAAGTGCTCACCCCGGCCGACGAGCAGCACCACATCGACAAGCACGCCTTTAAAGTGCCCTTTGTCTGCGGCGCCCGCAACCTGGGCGAAGCCCTGCGGCGCATTGCCGAAGGGGCGGCCATGATCCGCACCAAGGGCGAGCCGGGCACGGGCAACGTGGTGGAAGCCGTGCGCCACATGCGCATGGTCATGAGCGAAATCCGCCGCCTGCAGAACATGCCCCGGGAAGAACTGATGGCCGCAGCCAAAGAAATGGGCGCGCCCTACGACCTGGTGCTCTATGTGGCCGAGCACGGCCGCTTGCCCGTGGTCAACTTCGCCGCCGGCGGTATTGCTACCCCGGCCGACGCTGCCCTGATGATGCAGCTGGGCTGCGACGGCATCTTTGTGGGTTCGGGCATCTTCAAATCCAAAGACCCGGCTGCCCGGGCCAAAGCCATTGTGGCCGCCACCACCCACTATAACGACCCCAAGATACTGGCCGAGGTATCCAAAGGCCTGGGCGAGGCCATGCCCGGCATGGAGATGGCCAGCATTGCCCCCGAAAGCCGGATGCAGGAGCGGGGCTGGTAATGGAACGGGCGGGAAAACTGCTGGTGGGCGTCCTGGCCCTGCAGGGCGCCTTCCGGGAACACGAACACATGCTGCAGCAGTGCGGGGCGGCCACCCGCCAGGTGCGCCTGCCCCACCAGCTGGACGGCCTGGACGCCCTGGTCATTCCCGGCGGGGAAAGCACCACCATGGGCAAGCTGATGCTGGAATATGGCCTTTTCGACCCTCTGCGCTCCTTCATCCAGAGCGGCCGGCCGGTTTTGGGCACCTGCGCCGGCCTGATCATGCTGGCCAGAGAGATTGTGGGCTCGGATCAGCCCCGCCTGGGCCTGATGGACATTGCCGTGGAGCGCAACGCCTTCGGCCGCCAGGTGGAGAGCTTTGAAACCAATTTGGCTGTGCCCGCCCTGGGACCGGAGCCCCTGCGCGCCGTCTTCATCCGCGCCCCCTACATCGTCTCGGCCGGGCCGGACGTGCAGGTGCTGGCCACCTTCCAGGACAAAATGGTCTGCGCCCGCCAGGGCAACATGTTGGTGGCCGCCTTCCACCCCGAGCTCACTGAAGATACCCGGCTGCACCGTTATTTCCTGGATATGATGCGCTAATATAGTAAAATTCGGACAATTAAAACATTTATCGCCCGGCAAAATCCCTGTTGCCAAATGTAAAACCCTGTAGTATTATTTATTTTAAATTCAAAACAAACCCGATGCAGGGGTAGAGTAACCAGCAGGTGCCTTTCCCAGAGAGCCGGTGGGGGGTGCAAACCGGCAGGGCGGCTGGCGAAAGAGCTCCCCGAAGGGGGCTGGCTGAAAGCAGCAGTAGGCCGGCACGGTACCCACACCGTTACCAGGGCAGAGTGGACAGCGGGTAAAGGGTTATTTGCCCCTGTCAATAAGGGTGGCACCGCGGGAGAATTATGCCTCTCGTCCCTGTTGCAGCACGCAGCAGGGGCGGGGGCTTAAATTTTTTTCAGCTTCCCACAGGGCGCGCCGTTTGAGGCTGAAAACCACCTTTGCGCCGCTTGCTGTACCGTCCGGGGGTGCAGCAGGCGGGCAATCGTTTATGCTCGCTCCCTGCAGCGAGAACCTGCGCGCTGAAAAAAGCGAGGCAATAGTGGTAATTCTTGATTAATGGAGGTAAACCAAATGCTGCCAGACAAACACTACCTGATGATTCCCGGCCCCACGCCGGTTCCCCCGGCGGTCTTCGCCGCCATGTCCCGGCCCATCATCGGCCACCGCACCGAGGACTTTGCCGCCATCCACAAATCCATTGTGGAAAAGCTGCAGGCGGTCTTCCAGACCCAAAACGAGATTTTCGTACTCACCAGCTCGGGCACCGGGGCCATGGAAACCGCGGTGGCCAACACGGTCAGCCCGGGCGATAAAGTGCTGGCCCTGGTCACGGGCAACTTCGGCGAGCGCTTTGCCAAACTGGCCCGCATTTACGGCGGCGAAGTGGACGAAGTGAACTTCGGCTGGGGTAAAAATGTGGACATAAGCGTGGTGGCCGAAAAACTGGCCCAAAACCAGTACAAAGTGGTGCTGGCCACCCAGAATGAAACCTCCACCGGCGTGCTCAACGACATTGCCGCCATCGGGGCCCTGGTGGCCAAAACCCCCGCCCTGTTCATTGTGGACGGCATCAGCGGCGTGGGCGGCGCCGAAATCAAGGTGGATGAATGGGGCATCGACCTGTTGTGCACCGGTTCGCAAAAGGGCTTCATGCTGCCCCCGGGCCTGGCCATGATCAGTGTCAGTCCCAAGGCCTGGCCGGTGATTGAACAAAACACCTCGCCCCGTTTCTACTTCAGCCTGCCGGCGGCCAAAAAGAGCTACGAAAAGTGGAACACCGCCTACACCCCGGCCGTGACTCTGTTCATCGGCCTCAACGCCGCGCTGGAAATCATGCTGCAGGAAGGGCTGGACAACGTCTACGCGCGGCACCAGCGCCTGGCCCGGGCTACCCGCGCCGCGGTCAAAGCTCTGGGCTTAAAACTCCTGCCCGAGGAATCCTACGCCTCGCCCGTGCTTACCGCGGTCTGGGGACCCGAGGGCATTGAAGCCGACAAGCTGCGCTCTGTGGCCAAGAAAGAGTTTGGCGTCACCTTTGCCGGCGGCCAGGGCATCTTGAAGGGCCAGATCTTCCGCATCGCCCACATGGGTTACGCTGACAAGATGGATGTGCTAGTGGCCATCGGTGCCCTGGAAATGGCTCTGGCCCGCCTGGGCTACCCGGTGGAACTGGGTGCCGGCGTGCGCGCGGCGCAAAAGGTTCTTCTGGATTAAACATCATGCTTTGGGGGAGCGTGGCCGGTGTTTTCCTGAGCGAGCCCGTACGGAGCGCCGGATACAGCACCCGGCGAGGATGCGGTAGCGGGCCGGGAGGCGCGGACAGGACGTCCGCGCCAGCCCCGGTTGAGACAGGACGTCGAATCCGGGGCGGCCCGGCCCGCCCGCAGCCGAGCCGCCGGTGCTGTTCGGCGCGCAGATCGGGCGAGCGGGGAAAACAAGGCCATGCATACAGAAACAAAAATACGGGCGAGCGGGAAAAACACAGAGGACACTTTCAGAGTAAACCCTAAGGAGGAGGCATTCCGCTTATGTATAAAGTCCTGGTTATGGACAACGTTGCCGAAGAGGGCCTTTTGCCCCTGCGGCAGCACCCCGAAATAGAAGTGGTCATCGGCGGTAAAATGACTGAAGATGAACTGTGCGCCGCCATTGGCGAGTACGACGCCATGATTGTGCGCAGCGCCACCAAAGTCACCGCCCGCGTGGTGGAAAACGCCGCCCGCCTGAAAATCGTGGGCCGGGCTGGCGTGGGCGTGGACAACATCGACCTGGCCGCCTGCACCGCCAAAGGCATCCTGGTGGTCAACGCCCCGGACGGCAACACCATTGCCGCCACCGAGCACACCATTGCCATGATGCTGGCCCTGGCCCGCAACATCCCCCAGGCCGCCGGCAAAATGCGCGAAGGTATCTGGGACAAAAAAGCCTTCCTGGGCGTGGAACTGCGGGGCAAAACCCTGGGCATCCTGGGGCTGGGCCGCATCGGCTCGGCCGTGGCCAAGCGGGCCCAGGCCCTGGAAATGGAAGTAGTGGCCTACGACCCCTTCATCACCGAAGAAAAGGCCGCCTCGCTGGCCGTGCGCCTGCTGCCCCTGGAAGAAGTGCTGCAGCGGGCCGACTTTCTGACCATCCACATGCCCAAAACCAAAGAATCCTACCACCTGATCAATGACGACACCCTGGCCCTGATGAAGGACGGCGTGCGCATCATCAACTGTGCCCGGGGCGGCATCATAGACGAAGCAGCCCTCTACCGGGCCATGCAAAGCGGCAAGGTGGCCGGCGCCGCCCTGGACGTGTTTGAAAAAGAGCCCAACACCGAGAGCCCGCTGCTGGCCCTGCCCAATTTCATCGCCACGCCCCACCTGGGCGCCTCCACCTGCGAGGCCCAGCTCAACGTGGCCGTGGACGTGGCCGAGGAAATCGTGGCCGCACTCACCGGCGGGCTGGTGAAAAACACCGTGAACATTCCCTCCATCAGCCCCAAGGCCCTGGCCGCCGTGCGCCCCTACCTGGGCCTGGCCGAAAAAATGGGCCGCTTCCTGGCCCAGCTGGTGGAAGGCCGCCTGAAGAAGATCGAAGTAGTGTACAGCGGCGAGGTGGCCAAAAACGAAGTGGCCCCCATCACCACCGCCCTGGTCAAGGGCGTGCTCGACCCCATCCTGCAGGAAGTGGTCAACTTCGTCAACGCCTCCTTCCTGGCCAAAAACCGCGGCATCCAGGTCTTTCAGGCCTGCGACGGCGAGGGCGAGGGCTACAGCAGCCTGATCACCGTGCGCCTGTACACCGACAAAGGGGAAAAATCCCTGGCCGGCACCCTCACCGGGCAGAACGAAGAGCGCATTGTGATGATTGACGGCTACCGGGTGGATCTGGTGCCCGCGCGGCACATGCTCTACGTGCCGCACCAGGATAAGCCGCGCATCATCGGCCCCGTGGGCACCCTGATTGGCGAGCACAGCATCAACATCGCCGCCATGCAGGTGGGCCGCAAAGAAATCGGCGGCAAAGCCGTCATGCTGCTCTCGGTGGACTGCCCCGTGCCGCCCGAAACCTTGAAAGCCATTGCCGCTATCGACGGCGTGTTCAGTGTGAAAATGATCAACCTGTAAGAGCAAAGCCGCTCCGTTCCCGGCCCGCCGGGCGGGGCGGTTTGTGCTCTTGCCCGGCAGGCCGGGTCTAAAAAATATATCAATTTGGTTATGATGAAAAACAGGGAGTACCAGATATGGAAGTGGTTCATTCCAGGCACTTTAGCCTCCGCAAGGAATTACGGCACATTCCCGATGGTTTGGCCGAAATGATCCTTAACAATGCCGATAGCTATTACATAGACGTGATGACCGAATATCATATAGCAGTAAAACGCTTAGAATTTAACGGGGCAATAAGAGATATGGCTTTGACCTATAGCATATCTGAAGATAAAATAATATTAGTTACATTGCATCCTCTAAAAGAGGGGCAAAAAGAAAACAGGGTGCGGAGCGGCAGGTGGGTGAAAAATGAAGGTTTACTATGATGCCGATACCGATATTCTTTATATAGCCAAAAAAGGAAAACAGGCGGAAGTTGTGGAACTTTCCCCGGGCATCAATCTGGAACTGGATGAAAACGGTCAGCTGATCGGTATAGAAATGCTGCATGCTTCCAGATTGTTCAAGGATGTGATCAAGCCGCTGGAACAAAGGGCGGCATTATGACCATAAGGTAGATGAATACTATATTGGCGGTGATGGTAATTGCTGGACATTAAACTGGTCCGGGCTAACCCGGAAAAAGTAGAGCAGGCCCTCTTAAAGCGCGGTGCCCAGATCGGGCTGGAAGAATTTTTGCAGCTGGATGAGCAGCGACGGCAAAAGCTGGTGCTGGTGGAGCAGCTGAAAAACCGGCGCAACACGGTTTCCGAAGAAATCGGGCGCCTAAAACGGGCCGGCCAGGAACCGGTGGAAATGATGCAGGAGATGCGCCAGGTGGCCGCTCAAATTAAAGAGCTGGACGACGAACTGCGCGGCCTGGAGGAACAGCTGCAGGCCCTTTTGCTCACCATTCCCAACATTCCCCACGAGACCGTGCCCACGGGCAAAGACGAGCACGACAACCAGGAAGTGCGCCGCTGGGGGGAAGTGCCGCAGTTTAACTTTGCCCCCCGGCCCCACTGGGAGATTGGCGAACTGCTGGACATTCTGGACTTCGAGCGGGCCGGCAAGGTTACCGGCACGCGCTTTACCTTTTTAAAAGGCGCCGGGGCGGCCCTGGAACGGGCCGTGTTCAACTTCATGCTGGATGTACATACCCGCCAGCACGGCTATACCGAAATATTCCCGCCCTTTATTGTCAACGCCGCCAGCATGACGGGCACCGGCCAGCTGCCCAAGTTTGCCGGCGACATGTTCAAGCTGGAGGGGCTGGACTACTATCTCATACCCACGGCCGAAGTGCCGGTGACCAACCTGTATGCGGGCGAGATCCTGGAAGCTGCCCGCCTGCCCATCTACCATTGCGCCTACAGCGCCTGTTTTAGGGCCGAAGCCGGGGCGGCCGGGCGGGACACCCGGGGCCTGATTCGCCAGCACCAGTTCAACAAGGTGGAGCTGGTCAAATTCACCCGCCCCGAGGACTCCTACGAGGAACTGGAGCTCTTAACCCGCAACGCCGAGCGCATCCTGCAGCTTTTGGAGCTGCCCTACCGGGTGGTGCTGCTGTGCACGGGCGACATGGGCTTTGCTTCGGCCAAAACCTACGACATCGAGGTGTGGCTGCCCTCCTACCAGACTTACCGGGAGATTTCCTCCTGCAGCAACTTCGAGGACTTCCAGGCCCGCCGGGCCAACATCCGCTTCAAAGAAGGCAAACAAAAGCCCCGCTTTGTGCACACCTTGAACGGCTCGGGCCTGGCCGTGGGCCGCACCGTAGCCGCTATCCTGGAAAACTACCAGCAGGAGGACGGCAGTGTGCGCGTGCCCCGGGTGCTGCAGCCCTACCTGGGCGGGCTGACCGAAATCCGGCCGGCCGGCAAGTAGCCTGCTGCCGGGCCGGTGCGGGATGTAGCGAGATATTATGGTCAAATAGCATAAAAACCCGGGCTGACATAAAAAGCCCGGGCCATTATTATATTATTTAGGTATTATTCAGGAACAAATTGCGCGCCAAATACCTTTATCGACACCCGGATTCACCGGGAGGTTCCGGACAGCCTGTGGACATCATCCAAAAATGCCGTAAACAGAGCAGGGGACTTTTCCAGCAACTCTTTTTGAGTGATCAGCAGGGCCTGTGCTTCCCGGTAATAAATCTGCTGCAATTTGGTCCAGCGGCGCTGTAAAATATCCAGCCTGGGCAGAAGCAAGCGGGCCTGGCTCAATAATTCGCCTTTTCTTTCCTGATAGACCGCGGCAGTATCAATAATATCCCTGGCTTTTAAAGTTTCCGTGCGAAAAAAAAGTTTTTTCAGCACGATCTCCGCCGGGGTCTCAATGTTGACTGGTTCATCCTGCAGCTCGATGCGGAAATACGGTGGGCTGGTCAGGTAAGGGGCAACAATAAAATCTATTTCCCCTGCATTTAACTTGAGCTTGAGAAAACTGGCCGCTTCGATGTAATCGCTGCTTATACCGGCCGTGGTGGGATTCAGGCGGGGTGTGAGCAGGGTGAGATACTGGGCGTCAGTAAAGAAAATATCGATATCCCGGCTCTCCCGGTGTTGCAGAAAAAGGGATAGGGCCGTGCCACCACCAAAGGACCATTCCGTAGCTGGAATGCCCGCCTGCTCCAGTATGGTACGGGCAGTTTTCAGTAGATCCAGCCAGGTCACAGGAGCATCTCCTCCAGTTCCGGGCGGGGGTAAAATTCTTTAATATACGCAAGATAATAGCGGCGCATCTGGGTATCGGAAATCCCGTGCCGGTGCAGAAAGCGCTCCATGTCGGCCAGCGGCACATCGGCAAACAAATTGTGCAGCTGGGCGGCAAAACGGGGCGGGTAGGCCATCTGACGAATCAGGGCGGCCAGTTCGGCTTCGCTTAGCCAGGCCGTTGTTTGGGCATTGATGGTGGTTTCTATGGAAGGGACGCTTTCAGTTTTCCACTGGCTTTTCATACAGGATAATCCCCTTGCGGATAATCTCATCGTACAAGAAATGGCCTTTTTGAGCCCGGGCATATTGCTCTATAGCATAGGGGCGGGGAGATAGGTCAAAGTCAATTTGCTCGGCTAATTTCTTTAATTGCAGCGTTTCTTCAACTCTATCTCTACCAAATTGAGGCCCGATTAACGCCAGGTCAATGTCACTATCCAGATCATAGGTTCCATTGGCGTATGAGCCAAATAAAATGGCTTTGTGAACCTCAATGTTATTTTGTTGTAAAATGTTCAGGTAACGTTCAATTATTGCCGCAATATTTCTTTCAGCCATTTCATCATCACCCCGGTTTTTTCTATTATATTCCAGGTAAGTTGCTTGTTGCATTTTTTCATCAATGTGGAATATTCTTCTGTGTATCTGCTTTCCAGGTAATAGGTTGTAAGCTGGCGAAGGAAATCCCTGTCGGCTTCGTCAATCAGTTCTAAAAGGCCAATTTTTCTAGCCAAAGCTATAAGATCGTGTTTGCGTGGTGGTGTCTCACCAACTTGCTCAAAGTAAAGTGCTTTCAGTATTTTTTCCAACGCTTGCTGGCAGAGAAAAATTGCCCAGAGGTAGTATTTACCTTTATAATTGTACAAGTATAATTGTACAAGGCGGCTTTATAATCTTCTTCTGCGATTTTTAGCCAGCTTAACGTTTGCTCACGCACAATGGCACCGCCTTTTAGGTTATCTTATACACATTTTAACATTCGGAATGATTGTTGACAACCGGCCGGCAGGTTTGTTATAATTCTATGTGCCGCCGGAAAAACCACGGAGGGGTGTCCGAGCGGTTTAAGGAGGCGGTCTTGAAAACCGTTGAGCCCTTGCGGGTTCCGTGGGTTCGAATCCCACTCCCTCCGCCAGAAAAATATTTACGGAGAGCTGGCCGAGTAGGTCGAAGGCGCTCGCCTGCTAAGCGAGTAGACGGTTCTAAAGCTGTCTCGAGGGTTCGAATCCCTCGCTCTCCGCCAAATGAAAGGCACCTGCCGCAAAAAACGGCAGGTGCTTTTCATTTTTATTGCCGCGGTCCGGTTGATCCGGCCGGTGGTTTTTGCAAATATATTCCCGGCCTGTAAAAATCAAGGCGGATAAGTTATAATATTAGAACACGCTATTAGAACACGCTGGACAGTAATGTGCATAACACCGCTTGCGATACGGGGGTAAACCATGTCTGCCAGGATACTGATTGTGGAAGACGACCCCAATATTGCCGAACTGATTGGCATATATCTAAAAGCCGAGGGCTATGAGACCCACACCGCTGCCGACGGCCTTAAAGCGCTGGAAATGTACCGCCGGCTGGGCCCCGATCTGCTCATTTTGGACCTGAACCTGCCCGATCTGGACGGCCGGGAAGTATGCCGGCGCATCCGCGCTGCCGGGGGCGGGCTGCCCATCATCATGCTCACCGCCCGGGATAGCCGTGAGGACAAGATTGCCGGTCTGGACGACGGGGCCGACGACTATGTGGTCAAGCCCTTTGACCCGCTGGAACTTACCGCCCGGGTGCGGGCCCATTTGCGGCGGGCGGGTGCGCCGGCCGGGGCGGCCGGGGCAGCCGGTACCGGCCCGGCGGTAGTGCCGAACCGGTCCGGCCGGTGTGCCGGGGCGGAAAAACCGCTTGCTGCGCATACGCCTGCCATTCCGCCGGATAGAGAAAGTGGGAGTGCAGCTGTCACTCCCAAGCCGAACGGCGATACCCTGGCAAACTTCTTGCCTGCCTTCAATACCCAGGCCGTGGCCAGCGCCGGCGACCTGGTGGTGGACATAACCACCTTCACCGCCACCTGCCGGGGTTGTCCTCTGGAACTCACCCGCCGGGAACTGCAGCTTTTACACTACCTCATCTCCCACCCGGAGCAGGTTTTCAGCCGCGACCAGCTGCTGGACGCGGTCTGGGGCTACGACTACGCTGGGGAAACCCGCACCGTGGACATGCACATCCGCCGCCTGCGGGAAAAGCTGGCCCCGCACGGTGCCGACAAATTCATCAAAACCGTGTACGGGGTGGGGTACAAGTTTTCCCGGCGCTAGTCTTTATACCGTGTGTCCCGGGTGCCACCAGGGATTACCCGGGCTAAAGGGGGGCGAAAGCGCTGCGCCGCACCGTTTTTCAGCGCCTTTTGATTACATACTCCGCCGTCATCCTGCTGGTCATTGTGGTGCTGGCCCTGCTCTTCACCCGCTGGGCCGAAAGCTACGTCTACCGGCAAAAGCAAGAACAGCTTCTGGCCGCCGGTCAAGCGCTCCAGCCCGTGGCCGGCCTTTACCTGACCGGCCAATTGGACCAGGCCGGTCTGGAGAGCCACTTCAACACTGCTGCCCGGACGGCCGGGGCGCGGGTCTACCTGCTGAGCGAGCGCCGCGGGCGCGCCCTGTTGCCCGGTTGGTCCCCGGCCGCCGGCCCAAATGCGGCCGGGGCAAAGACCGGTGCGCAGGCAAAGCCATCCGGCGGACCAGGCAGTAATGCCGTCTTTGGGCAGGCCATCGCTTCCATCTGGCAGGGGCAAACCGTTTTAAGCCGCAAAATCACCCTGCCCGCCCTGCAGAGCGAAGTGGTGCTGGTAGGCCTGCCCGTGAGCAGCGCCGGTACTGTAAAGGGAGTGCTCCTGCTGGCCTCGCCCCTCTCCGAAATGCAGCAGCTGTTGCGCCAGATTTACCTGCGCATCTGGCTGGCTGCTTTGCTGGCCCTGCTGCCTGCCCTGGCCCTGGTCTACCTGGTGGCCCGGCGCCTGGTGGCGCCGCTCAAAGAACTGCAACGGGCGGCTCTGCGCCTGGCTGCGGGGGAGTCCCCTCCTGATTTGCCTCCGGGAGAAAGCAGTGAACTGGCCGATCTGGCCGCCGCCTTCAATTACATGAAAAACCGCCTGCACCGGCTGGAAAAACAGCGCAACGAAATGATTGCCGCCATCTCCCATGAACTGCGCACCCCTCTCACCAGCCTGCGCGGGTTTCTCCAGGCCATGAGCGACGGAGTGATTGACCGGGAGCAGTATCCCCGCTATCTGCAGCTGGCCCACAGCGAAACCATGCGCCTGATCCACCTGGTGCAGGACCTGATGGATCTGGCCCGCCTGCAGAGCGGCAACTTCACCCTGCAGCCCGCCCCCTGCCCGGTGAGCCAGCTGCTGGAAGAAACGGTGGCCGCCATGCAGCTGGCGGCGCAGGAAAAGCAAGTTGACCTGCAGCTTACGCCTCTGCCGCGGGAGATCGCCATTACCTGCGACCGGGAACGCCTCAAGCAGGTGCTGCTCAACCTGCTGCACAACGCCATCAAATTCACCCCGCCCGGCGGATGGGTGGCCGTGCAGGCGGGCTGGCAGCCGCCGCCCGGCAGCGGCGGGGCGCCGGAATTTTCAGCCTGCAGTGGTAGCGCTCTGGCCCACCCGGCTTCTGCAAATAACACCGGGCCAAAAGTTGCTCCACCTGGCCCCGGGCTGGTGATTAGCGTGTGCGACCAGGGGCCGGGCATCCCGGCGGAAGACCTGCCCTTTGTCTTTGAAAAATTCTACCGTGCTGAGAAAACTGCCCGCCTGGCCGGCGGCAGCGGCCTGGGCCTGGCTATAGCCAAAAACCTGGTGGAACTGCACGGCGGATGCATAGCCATCGACAGCCAGCCCGGCCGGGGCACCGCCGTGACCGTATGGCTGCCGGCTGCTGAGACAGCGCAGCCATGCGAGCCCGAGTAAGGTTGGCCCGGGGAGAAGCTTTCCCCGGGGGCAGAGCACACGTTACAATGAGTTTACATTCATGTCATACTCTTGTTATACCCCGCCTCCATAATTAAACTCACCAAAAACCCCGGTGCTGTAGGCCGGACATCCCACGCTGGCGGTGGGTGAGCACGGATGCCGGGTGCCGGAAGGAGCGGGGGTGAGCGAAAGGGAAATAAACAAGTGCGAGGTGGTTGAATGAACTGGCGGAGAAAAATTTTCATCGCTCTGGTGCTGGGCATGCTGGTGCCGGGGTTGCTGACCGGTTGTGGAGGCAACAAGGCTGCCCCAGTCCCATCCGGCACGACCGGGCCAGCGCAGACAACCGACGCTGTGGCACCACAGCAGGGCATGCCGGGTGAACAACCAGCCACTACCGGACAGCCGCCCGCCAGCGCCCCGGACGCCACTTCACCCACCGGAGTGCCGCAGAACGGCGCGGGTGCTACTACGCCCAGCAGTCCCGGAGCGGCAGGACAGTCTACCGGCGGGCTGGTTAAATCCAGCAGCAAACTGAGCGACCCGCAGGCCGAAGCAGCCCTGGAGCAACTGGACAGCCAGCTGGAGCAGCTGGAGAGCGCACTGGATCAAATGGATGATGTGCTGGATGAGGATACTGCGTTTTAAGAAGATCCTCATAGAAGATGGCCGGATTCGGTCTGGCTGACGAGCCGGGCCAACCGTACTCCAGCCGATTTATGAAAGGAGTGGATGGAGATGCTGCGCCAAAAATTTCTCACCCTTACCACCGTTTTGAGCATAGCCGCCCTTTTGTCCACTGGCGGTCCGGTCCTGGCCGCAGGAAATGCCGCTTCGGCTGGCGGGCAGAGTGTACAGGTGCGTGTGGAAAACAAACTGACACCCGAAGAAAAAGCCCAGAAAGCGAAGTGGCAAAACGCCCGGGAACAGATAAAACCCAAAGCCGGGCAGATCAAGGCTAACCACCAGCAGATAGTGCAGTTGCGCAATCAGATCAAGCAGGAAATCCAGAACCTGCGCCAGCAGATTAAAGCGCTGCGCCAGAGCGGCCAGATTGACCAGCAAAAACTGGAACAAATTAAGCAGCAGGTGCAGATAATACACCAGGAGATGCAGCAGGTGTGGTCCACCTACGGCCAGATTAAGAACCAGCGGCCCGACCTCAAGCAGGCCCGCCAGGCCCGCGATCTGGACAAATTCCTGGCCGAGCTGGATCAAATAGCGGGCATTCAGCAAAACCGCATCGACCTTTTGCAAAAAGTGCTGGCCGACATCAAAGCGCTTCAGGATACTCTGAAATAAGCCGCTGCAGCTGAAGTTGCGGGTGATGACAGACCAACCGGTCGGGCTGTGCCGCCCGGACAACACAGCCCTAACCTTGCCCATGGTCCTCACAACATCCGGGCGGCAGCACTGCCGGACATAAATATGGCCGCCGGCGGCCCGGCAGCCGCCGGCACAATTTGCCTGTACGGCAGCCCAATTTGCCTGTTGACTTTACCCTGTACTTTTGCTACAATTACATTTGCCGGTGCAAAACCGCGCCGAAAAATGTGCCTGTAGCTCAACTGGATAGAGCGTCTGACTACGGATCAGAAGGTTAGGGGTTCGAGTCCCTTCAGGCACGCCACCGCCCGGAGCGCAAAGCTCCGGGCATTAAATTACAAGCGCCCGTAGCTCAGGTGGACAGAGCAGCGGTTTCCTAAACCGCGTGCCGGGGGTTCGAGTCCCTCCGGGCGCACCAGCTGGTTTTTTATACAAAGCCGGGCGCCTGCCTGCAGCGGATAGCTGGCAGAGGCTCGGTGTGCCGGTTACCGGCATAAAGTGCAGGTGGCTTATTCATACCAGATATGGATAAAGAACCACGGCCCGTGGTTGCTGGCCAGCCTTTGCCCAACCATTTAGCGGGCGAGTTGGAGCCAGCCGGACAACAGCAAATTGCCGCTGGCCTGTTGGCGGCAAATCACGCCTACTGGATGCGCTGCGCCCTGCAGGAGGCCGCCCTGGCCGCCGGCAAGGGCGAAGTGCCCATCGGTGCCGTAGTGGTGAAGAATGGTACCATCATCGGTCGGGGGCACAATCTCCGGGAAACCCTCAAAGATGCCAGCGCCCATGCCGAAATCCTGGCCCTGCGCCAGGCCGCGCAAACCGTAGGCGACTGGCGGCTAAACGGCGCCACCATCTACAGCACCATCGAACCCTGCCCCATGTGCGCCGGAGCGCTGGTGCAGTTCCGGGTGGACTGCCTGGTCTACGGTGCTCGGGACCCCAAAGCCGGGGCGGTGGACTCGCTGTACAACATTGTGCGCGACAGCCGCTTAAACCACCGCCTGCAGGTGGTGGAAGGCGTGCTGGCTGAAGAGTGTGCCGCCATTATCCGGGAGTTTTTCCGCACCCGCCGGGCCGAGAAAAAAGCGGCGCGGCAAACAAAATAAAGCTGCTCTACGGAGAGATGGCCGAGTCCGGTTGAAGGCGCTCGACTCGAAATCGAGTAGGCGGGCCAAAACCTGCCTCGTGGGTTCGAATCCCACTCTCTCCGCCAGGTACTTAAGGGGGTTATCGCTTGCAAGGGCGGTAACCCCTTTGGTTTTCCGTCTCTTCCCGCCCCCTTGTTCGGGGCGGGTTTTTGTATACACAGACATTTTTATTTGCCGGCAGGAATTGCCGCCGCTATGTCGAAAAATTAAGCCACTATGGCAAACCATGACAGCAGAGGTAAATGTTGTGAAAAAAGGGGGGTTTTCCAAAGAGGGCCAATTGTCGGAAAAAGGTTGTTGAACAACAAGTCTACAAGGCAGGTGTAAAGTAAACATTATGCAGAGAAGTAAGAAGATGCTGCGCTGGCTGGGCAGCCTGCTGGTCCTGGCGCTCATCCTGGGCCTGGCCGCTGCCGCCGGTGCTGCTCCCGCCAAAAGCAGCCGGTATAAGCCCGGCGATGTCCTGCCAGGGCAAATTATTGTTAAATATAAGCCTGGCCAGGAAAGTGGGGGCAAGGCTCTGGCCCAGTCCCTGGGTCTTGCGGAAGTGAAAAAATCGGTTACGGGAGCGCGCCTGATGCAACTGCGGGCCGGGGCTTCCACTGCCGATGTGTTAAAGCGCCTGCAGGCCGACCCCCGGGTGGCCTGGGCCGAACCCAACTACATTTATTTTGCCAGCATTCCTGTAATAAAGAATAACGGGAATTGAGGAAAAGAAAAAATCCTGGTATGGTTTTAGTTGGAAAGACTAAAACCACCAATACCAGGAGGGAGCCGACTTGAACAACACCTTAAGCCAGAAACTGGCCATGGTCACACCCGAAACGCTAATTGTGGGAGTGGACGTGGCCAAGCACACCCACTACGCACAACCAGTTAACTTCCGGGGGGAGGCGTTGCAAAAGCCGTTCCCATTCCAGAATACCACATCCGGCATTGGTAATCTAGTCCATCAAATCAAAATGAACCAGCTAAAGCATGGCCTTTCCCGTGTACTGGTGGCCATGGAACCCACCGGCCATTACTGGCTTCCTCTAGCCTGTGCCTTGTTAGAGCAGGGGATCACGGTGGTCATGATCAACCCGCACCATGTCAAAAAGGCCAAGGAACTGGACGACAACTCACCCACCAAGCGAGACGACAAAGATGCCGGAGTAATCGCCCGCCTGGCCAGGGACGGACGCTTTCACCTGCCGCATATACCAACCGGAGTAATGGCCGACATTCGCAATCTGGTCAACTTCCGGGAACAGCTAAGCAAAGAACTACAACAGAGCAAAGCGGAACTGGACACCATACTGGACCGGTATTTTCCGGAGTTTAAGGACGTTTTCAAATCCGTAGAAGGCAAAGCGGTGATAGCTGCTTTGGAAAACTTCCCCTTCCCCGCCGACCTTTTGCAGCGGACAGTAGAAGAAATAGCCCTGGTTTTAAGCCAGGCCAGCAGCAAGAGAGTGGGAATTAAACATGCCACCCTGCTGGTAGAAAACGCTCGGAGCAGCGTAGGCATTAAGCACGGCATAGAGGGAGCCCGGCTGGCCCTCAAGTACCGGTTACGCCGCATAAAAGAACTCCTTGGCGAATGCGAGTTGGTAGAAGCCCGCCTGGCACAATTTCTAAAGGAAATCCCCCATGCCAGCTACCTGCTGACCATACCCGGCATGAGTACCGTGCAGGTAGCAACCATCATCTCTGAAGTCGGTAACCTGGACAACTACAGTAGTGCCCGGCAGATAATCAAACTGGCCGGCCTGAACCTGGTGGAAAACAGCTCGGGTAATCACAAAGGACAAACCCGGATCAGCAAACGAGGCAGAGCAAAGCTGCGCTGCACACTCTTCCGGGTAGCCCTGGTACTGGTGGCCAGAACACCGGAGTTTTCCCTGCTCCACCAATACTACACCACCAGGTCCCATAACCCGCTGAAAGGCAAACAATCACTGGTAGCCATTTGTTGCAAACTTTTGCGCATCATCTTTGCCCTGGGACGCAAGAAAATGACCTATGACAGTGGTATGGTTATCCCCTTAAGTCACCCGGCAATGCTTGTATTTGCTACAATAAAAATTGACCACCTGAGACCAAAACGCTGGAGAAAAAGTTGTCCACCTTGACCATCAAACCTGCTATGCTGGAAGTTGCCAAACCAACAGCAAAGGCAGGAGAAAGAGAGATGATCAAAGTGGACACATATAAGTATATCAAAGAACAGCACATCAGGGAAAGGAAATCTATCCGCCAGATATCCCGCGAAACCGGCCTGGCCCGGCAAACAATCCGCAAAATCCTGTATGGCTCGGTGGAAGAAGTCACAAAATACAAGCGCAAAATTGAGCCCCCTGCTCCTTTACGCAATCAGTACAGAGCAATAATCCAGCAGTGGCTGCTCGACGACCAAAAAAGACCCCTCAAACAGCGGCACAATAGCCAGCGCATCTTTGAACGCCTGCAGCTGGAATATGACTTTCCCGGCGGAGCATCAACCGTACGGGGCTGGGTGCGGGAGATTAAAAAGGAACTGAACCTGGAGCGCATTGAAGCATACTTGCC
>NZ_JBRAJI010000048.1:0-18178 GCF_052744395.1 Desulfurispora sp.
GTGGGTCAGGCCAAACCGGTTATAAAGGCCAATCTCCCGGCTGTCTTTAGCCAGTTCCATCGCGAACTGCTCAGGCGAAACAAGGAAATCACCCGGCTGAGCCGCCGATATATGCGGGATTCCAGTCGCCCTACGGGCTCCTTTCATCCCGCATATATCGAGCAAATGTTTCAAAAACAAGTAACCGATAAATGTTCTGATTAATCTGCCTGTTTACCTTCTGCCAGCAAGGTGCGGTCAACTTTTGCTCTAGCACTGGTGGTCAACTTTTGTGTTGACAAAAGCAAATTCCTTTTTAATAAGCCGGGAGGAGGCACTTTTGAAGGCGTTAATGTACTTGGACAGGGCGCTTTTGGGGTGGGCGCTGAAGAGTATATGCACGTGGTCACAGTCGTGGTTGAACTCCAGGAACGTGATGTTGTAACTTGGAGCGATGTATTCTCCAATTTCCTTAATGCGTGCGGCTACCTGATCGTTGATCACCTTGCGGCGGTACTTAACCACCAGGACGAGGTGATAAGTCAGCTTAAACACTGAATGATAATTGCTATCCAACTTCATAACTACACCAAGGCTTTCGTTTATTAGTTACTGATTATATTTTACAGCAAATTTTGGTATATTGCAACAAAATTGCCGGGCTTACGCCCGGCCGCCCATTCACCACCCGCCTAAAGAGGCGGGTGTCCTCTGGGCGGGTTTTGATAGATAATGTTCTTACTCCTGCTCGTAACCCAGGCTGGCTACCAGTTCCAGCAGGGGCGCGCGCAAATGGCTGTACTCCTCCTGCAGGGGCCGGCAATGCTTTAGCCTTTGCTCGCCCAGCAGCAGGCGGGTGGCAAAGGCCAGGCAAGTAGCTTCGCCACAGGCCTTACAGTTGGTTCTGGGCAGGTAGCCGTAGATTTCCAGCGGTTTGGGCCGCGCCTTCATTTCAAAACTGGGCACAATATTTTCCTTTTCCGCCCAGGTTTTATTCAACAAATCGCGCACATAGTCGGCAATCTCGTACACATCATTGCTGTTCAGCGCCTTGGCCACAGTCATATACCGGGAATACAATGTGATCAGCCGCCCATCTTTAATAAAGGTCAGATTGGGCCCCCGGTGATTGTATGTAGCATTTTTGAGAACCGTGTTCAGATAAGGCAAAACCTCATCCACCGCCACCGGAAATTCGGCCCGGGCCCGTACCCGGCTGGCTACCACCAGACAGGGCTCAATGTAAACCACCTCAACATCGGGCAAAAACACCGGCAAACACCTCCATTGATTTGCAAGATACACCACCTGCCACAAGATTAAACCACCGCCCATGTTTGATACCTGAAAAACCTTATCCCTTCATGCCAGCTGATGCTTGCGCAACAGCAACTCCCGCAGTCCATCAGCCAGAATGTCCATATCCGCCTCCGTATTGAAAAAACCCAGCCCTATGCGCAGCGTACCCGTCTCCAGCGTGCCAATGCTGCGGTGCGCCAGGGGAGCACAGTGCAGACCGGACCGCAGCATAATGCCGTAGTGCATATCCAGCCAGTGGGCTGCTTTTTCGGGTGCCACTCCGGCAATATTGAAAGAAAGCACTCCCACACATTTTTCCGGATCCTCCGGTCCGTAAACAGTAACACCCGGCAAAGAACACAAAATTTGCCGTGCTCGCCGCCAGAGGCTCATTTCCTGCTGCCGCACACTGACAATGCCCTGCCGCAGCAAGAACTCCACTGCTGCTTTCAGCCCGGCAATCCCGGGCAGGTTGGGTGTGCCGGCCTCAAAGCGATCCGGCAGGTCGGCAGGCATTTCCTCCGCCCGCGAATGTCCCCCCGTCCCTCCTTCTTTTAAAGGTAACAGCTCAATATCATCCCTAATATAAAGCCCTCCGGTACCCTGGGGGCCCATTAGACCCTTGTGACCTGTGAAAGCCAGCATGGCTACCGGCAAGGCCTGCACATCAATGGGATACACTCCTGCTGTCTGAGCCGCATCCAGCAAAAGGGGTACGCCGGCAGCAGCCGCTATTTCGCTAATTTCCGCTATTGGCAGGAGGGTACCCGTAACATTGGAAGCATGGGTAAGCACAATCAGACGGGTGCGGGAATTAATCAAACGGCGCACTGCTGCCGGCTCTAGCACACCTTGCTGATTGCAGTTGACCACGCCAATGCTGATGTGCCTCTCCTTTTCCAGACGCTTTAAACAGCGCCAGACCGCATTGTGCTCCAGACTGGAAGTAATCACATGATCACCGGGCCTGAGCCAGCCTTTCAGAGCTAAATTCAGCGCCTCGGTAACATTGGCCGTAAAAACAATGCGCCCGGCAGCAGCAATATTGAACAATCGGGCCAGTGCACGCCTGGTATCATAAAGCAACCGGTCGGCCCGCAGGGCCTGGCGATAGGCACCCCGGCCGGCATTGCAGCCTATGTTTTGCATAAAATCACAAACTGCTTCACAAACCCCCGGCGGCTTAGGGAAACTGGTAGCAGCATTATCCAGATAAACTGGCATCTTCCTCACCCCTGACCAGCTTTATATATACAGTATTTAATTATATAATAATATGATTTTGATTTAACGCAACAATATTAAAAATTATATACCAATTGACAACAAGTTGCTGATTAAATTAATATATTATAAAATAATTATTTATTTATTAATTGGGGGTGAGTACATGTTTGCACAGCAGAGCCAAAAAATGACCGCTGTTCTTAATTTGTCACACGCTCCGCTGGCCGTAAAATTTTGGAAACCAGGAGAGGAAATCCCCGATAGCCTTGAGCGAAAACAAAACCTCCGTTACTGTCAGGCATTGATGCTGGCCCAACAGGGACATCACATATTGTTGAACAAGGAAAATATTGCCTGCCCGGCTTCAGCTTCAGCTTTCGGCTTCAGGCCTCTGCCAGATAAGCTGGCCAGCGGAGAAGTCACCTTTAATATGGGTATTTTTGGGACCAGAGAAGCGGGATTAAAAAGCCTGGCTCTTATGCCCCGCCTGCCCCTGGGCACTTGTACAGCCGTACAGATCACGCCTCTGGCCGCAGTCACAATCCAGCCGGACGTAATCATACTCAAAGCCACCCCGGAACAACTGATGTGGCTGGCTCTGGCTGACAATTACGATCAAGGCGGGCGGCATTATTTCCAGACCGGTGTTTTTCAGGCTACCTGCATTGATGCCACGCTGGTACCCTATTTGACCGGGAGAATGAACGCCAACCTTGGCTGTTATGGCTGCCGCGATGGTACGGATATCCAGGATAGCGAAGCTCTGCTGGGTTTCCCGGCTGCAAATTTGCACAGAATTATCCATGCTCTGGAACGCCTGGCAGAAAAAGCCATTCCGCGCGCCCGCAGCAAAAATGCCTACAAAAACATGGACGCCTGCGACGCTCACTGAGAGTGTACATCTACCGGGAGGCGAATAAAATGTCCCATGGAAGATGCCGACAATGCGGCCTGAGCTATGAGCAGGCCGATGGTACTCTGCTTTGCTACCTGGGACGGCGGCCCGCAGCAACAGCAAGCGGCCAACCAGGCGCCTGGCAATGCCACTTTTTCCAGGAACGCATTGTGGAAGACGGTGTGCCCCTCACCGCAGCCCAGCACTATTTAATCAAGCAGGCTGAACTGGAACGCAAGAAATGAAGAGTGCCCCTGGGATAGCGCCCGGCGGGCGCTTTTTACTTGACATCCTGCCCGCACCTCCCGAACCGCTACCGCGCCTTTGCCGGGTACGCAAGCCGATACTCCAGACGGGATCACCCAGTAAAGACACACCGGCAAATTGCGCTGTAGTTTTACCCCCCCTGCGCAAATTATTGCGAAAAATATCTACACCAAATATGAAATTGGCGTAATAATATCTTGACAATGACCTGTATTGCTGTATATTAGTATATAGTTATATATTTATAAGGAGTGAGGTACATGAATATTCGCCGCATCATTCTGGTGCTGGGGTTGGCCGGCTTCACCGCCATGGCCGACAACTGGGTAGTATCGCCCATTATGCCGTCCATAGCCCATTATTTCAATTATGATCTGGCCCGGGCCGGCCTGCTCATCACCGCCTACATGATCCCCTTTGGCCTTTTCCAGCTGGTTTTCGGACCGCTTTCCGACCGCTACGGCAAAAGGCAGGTCATCAACACGGCCATGTTTTTCTTTGCCATAGCTACGGCCCTCTGCGCTCTGGCCACCAGCTTCAGCGGCCTGTTATTGTTCCGGGCGCTGACCGGCGTATTTGCCGCTTCGGTCATGCCCATTTCCATCGCCCTGATTGGCGATCTGGTTCCCATGCAGCAAAGGCAGGAGGCCATTGGCTCCTTCATGGGCATATCTTTTCTAGGTCAGGGCCTGAGCATGGCTATAGGCGGTACGGTAGCCTACTTGCTCAACTGGCGAGGAGTTTTCGCCATTTACACTGTGCTGGCAGTGATATCCGCCCTGCTGCTGTACACAGTGGGACGCCAGATCCCCTCCCGGAAAAACCCTCAGAGCAAATTTCTGGCTCCCTACCGGCAGCTTTTGAGTAACAGCGTCTCTTTGCGCGTGTATCTGACTGTTTTGCTGGAAGGCATTTTGATTATCGGCAGTTTTTCCTATCTGGGCGCCTATATCTCCCGCGTCTATCACTACAATAACCTTTATATCGGGCTGATTATGACCGCTTTTGGCATTATGGCCATTGCGGGCGGGCGCCTGGCCGGCAGGCTGGCCGCTCAAAAGGGCCGGCGGCTGGTGCTGGCGCTGGGGCTGGTCTCGGCCACCCTGGCCGATGCCCTGATTTACCTGCAGGGCAGCTCATTGCCACTGCTGGTACTGGCGGTGGCTTTGCTGGGTCTGGGGTTCATCTTCGCCCACTCCACACTTTTGACCATTGCCACCGAATTTGCCCAAATGGCCCGCGGTGCGGCCATGTCACTGGTCGCCTTCTGCTTCATGGGCGGCGGCGGACTGGGCACCGCCCTGGGCAGCCGCTTGATCAAGCAATTCGGCCTGACCGAATTCTACGGACTATACGCCGCCGGACTGGCCCTGCTGGTGTTCCTGGCCCTGGCCATTGTAAATACCCAGGGTGTGCGCATAGAGGCACAGGGCGGACCACAACCGCAAAATCGTTAACCAGACCAGCAGGAGGGGGTATCTGCCCCCTCCTGCTGGTCTGCCCCAGCCCAACTGCAGCAAACGCCCCAGCAATACCATGGCCGCCGCCTGGCAGAGGAATACCAAACCCAGCACATAGCCCGGTGCCGTATGCTGATACAGCCAGCCAACCACCGCCCCGCCCAGCAGCATGGCCAGGCCATAAAGAGTGTTAAATATACCATAGGCCCGGCCCCGCGCCCCCGCAGGCGTCATGTCCGCCAGCGCGGCCCGCATAATGGTCTCGTGCATGCTCATCACTATGCCCCAGAGTACCGCCGCCACCACCACCAGCCAGCGCTGCTGCATCAGGCCGCAGATGGCTACCAGCAGGCTGAGCAAAGGCACCAGCAGGAGCACTTTAAGCCCCTGCCGGTCATACCAGCGCCCGATAGGTACGGCCAGCAACCCATCCACAAGCATGGCCAGGGCATAGAGAGAAGGAATGGCGGCTGCCGGCCAGATCTGCCGGGAAACAAAGTGAAAGGAAAGCAGCGGAAAGCTGATAAAGCCCAGCACACTGACCAGGGTAAACAGGGCATATGGTCTAAAAACCGCTGGCAAAGCGCCTTTTGCAGCAGCTGCTTCCCGGATAGACTCCTTCGCACCCTGTTCCAGCCTGACCGGCTCCGGCACCTGCCGGCGAGTGTAGAGCAGCACCAGCAGTGTCAAGACAGCCGGCAGCCACAGCCGGTGAAAGCCGGCCCGGTAGCCCCCGGCTCCGGCCAGGGCCAGGGTGAAAAGCAGCGGGCCGATTAAGGCCCCCACCTGATCCAGGGCTTCGTGCAGACCAAAGCCCAGACCGCTACCCAGCTGCCTGGTAGCGTGGGAAAGCAGGGCATCCTTGGCCGGACTGCGCACAGCCTTGCCCACCCTTTCCAGGATAATAAACAGCGCCGCCAGCTGCCAGTTACCGGCCAGCGCCAACAAGGGCACAGACAGCAGCATGGCATAGCCGGCAATGGCAATAGGCCAGTAGTAGCCGGTTCTATCGGCCAGGTACCCGGAGAGGAGGCGTAAAAAATAACCCAGAAACTCCCCCAGGCCGGTAACCAGGCCAATGACCGCCGCACCGGCCCCCAGATAGCTCAGATAAATCCCATAGACACTGCGCGCTCCTTCATAGGTAAAATCACCCAGGGCGCTAACCACGCCAAAGAGCAGGATAAACTTTATGGCCAGCTGGCGACGAGCTACCTCCGGAGCGCTACTGCCGGCACTCACAGGACATCATTCCTTTCGTAAACTCGGCGGCTGAATTTGTAATAGTTGCAACCAGCACAGTCTCAGCAGTCGCTTTTAGTTTAAATCAAACTCAATGCCCAGACAAGCAAAGATAAACCTGGCTATAAAAAGGTTAACATCGCGCGGGGGGGGGCAATAAAACCATTTTTAAAAACAAATAAGGCTGGGGCTAATCTACCTTTCCCCAGCCATAACATCCTTAATCTGGTGGGCCATGAGGGAATCGAACCCCCAACCTGACGATTAAGAGTCGCCTGCTCTACCAGTTGAGCTAATGGCCCATTGTCATTTACGGATAATATTATAGAACAGCAATGCTCTATAATCAATATTTTTTATGTGGTATATAATTTTCGTTTATGTTGTCCGAAAGATATTTATTGAGATTGAGACCTGATTGCGCAAAATTAAGCCGGATAGCGCCCGATAACAGGCCCAGGGGCTGCCTTTTTCAGCAGCCCCGGCAATTTGCCGCAACCAAATTACTCCACCTGGATCTGCACTTCCTGGGCTTTGGATTCGTTTTCCCGCGGCAGGATCACTTCCAGCACACCGTCCTTGTAGCTGGCCTTAATCTCAGCGGCCTTCACCGGCACATCCACACTGAAGGTGCGGCTGAAGGTGCCGTAGCGCCGTTCCACCCGCAGGAAGTTACCATTTTCCTCCCTGCTCTCCTGCCGGCGCTCCCCTTTGATGGTGATCAGACCGTCATTGAATGTAACCTTGATGTCCTCGCGGGCCATGCCGGGCAGTTCGGCCTTGATGACAATGTCTTCCGGTGTTTCTTTAATGTCCACCGGGAAGAAGCCCGCCTGCTCTTTGCGCTCGCTCTGCCACAGCGCGCGCAGGTTCTCGTCAAACAGCCGGTTCACAGAGTTTTGCAGCGCCACAATTTCCCGGAAGGGATCCCACTTGATCAGAGTCATAAACCAACACCTCCTGACCTTTATTGATATTGTCATTGACTATTCTTGACTATAAATTAACATGACCTTTTCAGCTTGTCAAGGGGGGATTAAAAATTTTTTTTCTAAAAATTTTCCCCCAAAATGATACAATATAGATAAGCCTCCTTATAATTTCCAAAAGCATTCACTTTCCCCCAACCACCACTAACAATAAGCATTAGCCCTCAGAAACCGGGCTGCTGTGAGGCAAAATATGCATAGAACAGGTGAAACCATGCCCATTTTAATCGCCGATGATGAGGAAAAAATCCGCCAGCTGGTGAAAATGTACCTGCAAAAAGAAGGCTTTGCCGTGGCCGAAGCCCCCGATGGTCCTGCCGCTCTGGAAATGCTGCAGCAAACCCGTTTTGACTTGCTCATCCTGGACATTATGCTGCCGGGAATAGACGGCTGGGAAATCTGCCGGCGGGTGCGGGCTGGTTCTGACCTGCCCATCATCATGCTCACGGCCCGCGATGATGAAATCGACCGGGTGCTGGGGCTGGAAATGGGCGCCGACGATTATGTGACCAAACCCTTTTCCCCCCGCGAGCTGGTGGCCCGGGTGAAAGCCGTACTGCGGCGCTCCCGGCCTTCAGCCGGCGCGGCCAAAGCGGCAGCGGACACGATATTGCAGACCGGCCCGCTGATCGTCGATCCGGCCGGCCGCACGGCCACCGCTCACGGCCAGCCCCTGCAGCTCACCCCGCGCGAGTTTGAACTGCTCTGTTACCTGGCCGCCCATCCCGGACGGGCCTTCAGCCGGGAACAGCTTTTGCAGAGCGTCTGGGGCTATGACTACTACGGTGACTCCCGCACCGTGGACACGCATGTGGGCCGGCTGCGGGACAAGCTGGAGCCCTTCGGCCTGGCAGCGATGATTGCCACGGTACGGGGTGTGGGCTACAAATTCGAGGTGGCCAAATGAACTTTTTCCAGCGCAGCATATCGGCCAAACTGTGGCTGGCTATGGTTTTACTGGTGTTGATCACCCTGGGCACCATCGGCCTGGTACACAATTACACTATGCAGCAAGGTTACGTGCAGCAGCAATACCAGCAGCTGCAGGAGACCGGCCGCCAGGCGGTCGCCCTGTTTACCGCCAGCAACCTGCAGGATCAATCCACACTGGCCAGCGCACTGAACCAGCTGGCCACCCTTTCCCACACCAACATCACCCTGATCAGCGCTCGCAGCGGTATCCAGCAGTGCCAGGGGCTGGGCCTGGGCATGAAAGCCGGTATGGGCGGCATGCACAGCGGCATGGGCCGGGGCGGCCCCTGGTGGCAGAGGTCAGACCCGTCCGGAGAAAGCAACCCTTTCCTCCCGCCGAATGGGCCGGGAGCCGGCCGCAGAACCTCTACCCTGCCGGACGGCATCGGCAGCCTGCTGGGGCGGGTTTTCCAGGGGGAAACGGTTTACTTCCGCGGGCACAATGAGTTGCTGGGCGCCGATGTGCTGGCCGTGCTGCTGCCGGTCAAACTGCCCGGCGACGCCCCCGGCGCTGTCATTGTCAGCGCTTTGCTCAGCGATGTGAGCAACCAGCTGGCCTATCTGCGCCAGAACATTTTGTTCTCTGCTCTGGCGGGCATTGTCCTGGCCACACTCTTGAGCCTGTTGTTCTCCCGCACCCTTTCCCGCCCCCTGCTAAACATGCAAAAGGCGGCCCGCCGCCTGGCGGCTGGTGATTACGGCTGCCGCATCCCCGTGGAAAGCCAGGACGAACTGGGCGGTTTGGGTGAGGCTTTAAACAGCCTGGCCGGGCAGCTGGCCGAAAAAGTAAGCCGCCTGGAACAGCTCGATCAGACCCGGCGGGATTTTGTAGCCGCGGTTGCTCACGAATTGCGTACTCCCCTGACGGTAATCCGCGGCTATGCCGAAGCCCTGCAGGACGGCCTGGCGGAAAACCCGGAGGAAGCCCGGGCTTTTTGCCAGAACATCATTGACGAGAGCAGCCGTCTGGAGCGCATGGCCCGGGAACTTTTGGATCTGCGCCGGCTGGAAACCGGACACGAACGGGTGGAGACAAAACCGCTGGATCTGGGGCCTCTCCTGGATGACTTGCTGGAAAAAGCCAGCCCGCTCTGGGAGGAAAAAGGGATTACCTTACAAAAACATTTCCCGGAACATCTGCCACCCGTCCTGGCCCATGCCGACCGCCTGACCCAGGTGCTGCTCAACCTCCTGCACAACGCCACCCGCCACAGCCCGCCGGGGAGTTCCATCACCGTGCAGGCAGAATACCGGCCCGCTGCCGCCACCCTTTGCCTGAGCATCACGGACAGCGGTCCGGGCATCCCGCCGGAGGAACTGCCTTTGGTCTGGGATAAGTTCTATAAAATAGAAAAATCCCGCACCCGGGATAACACCGGTACGGGACTGGGGTTGGCCATAGTGAAAACCTTTGTGGAAAGCATGGACGGCCGGGTGGATGTGGAAAGCACACCGGGGAGGGGCAGCACCTTCCGGGTTTTCCTGCCGGTGGCCGGGAAGTAAATTAATCACCCGGTAACGCCCTGGCCGCCAGCACCGGAGCAGCGAAAATGAACGACACCTCTTACGGACAGGCGATGAGCTGCCGCGACCAGAGGCACTCGGCGCAGGAAGGGCTGTTGCCCCAGCAGTCCATTTCATTGCTGTCGGCCATGGAGCAACCGTCCAGGTATTTGCAGTCGGTGCAGGAGGGAAACTTGAAATCCCGGATGGCCTGGCGGAAATTGACATATTCGGCCTGCTGCCAGATAAAGGCCAGCTCCTGCTCCCGCACATCGCCCAGGTAATAGGGGAAAATTTGCTTTTGCCGCCCGTACACAAAACAGCTGTAGGAATGCATTAAAGCATAGCAGGGGCTGACCAGCCCGCGGTGGTTGATGCACAGGGCCCGGTCTTCCACAAACTTGCAGTAGCGGTCGGTGCGCAGCTTCATATAGGGGAACTGGGCCATTAACATGGCCAGCGGAGAACGCTCCCCGAAGGGCACACCGGTATCATCCATGTCATACAGGATCTGATCCTGCATGGAGGGATGATAGGGCAGCAGGTTGGTGACAATCACTTTTTGCACCCGCAGCTGGTGGCAGATTTTGATCAGCTCGGGCAGCTGGTGATAATTGCGGCGCATGGCCACAAATTCCACGCCCAGCTCGGGGCGGCGCGCTCCCCTTTGCCGGCGCCGTTCCAGCAAATCCCCTATCCCGGCCAGCACACCGGACAGCTGGCCGCCCGGGCGGATGTGCTGATACTCCTCTTCCTGCGGCGCGTCCAGGGAAACATAAAGCATGTCCACGCCCAGGTCAATCAGCCGGTCGGCCACGGCCGGGGTGAGCAGCGACCCGTTGGTGATGGCCTCCACCTTCAGGCCGCGTTTTTTCACCGCCGCCATCATGTCAAAAATGGCCGGGTGGGTGAAAGGCTCGCCAAAACCGCCAAAGTGCACGCATTCCAGTTCGGGCAGTCCGTCCAGCGACCGCTCCACGGCGGCAAAGGTTTCCGCCAGCATATGAGAGAGCTCATCCTGCCAAACATGGCGGATGCAGGTGATGCAGTCGAAATTGCACCGGGTGGTCACTTCCAGGTAAATCTTCTTTACATCGGGCCGCACGGGCAAAAGGCGATAGCCTTCCGCTGCGGGCACCAGCCAGAAATCCTTTTCCCCGGCCGGCAGGCCCAGGGCCTGAAGCTGGTCGTCTTGAAGGCTCACCCGCCGGCCGGCCTGAAAGGTCACGCGAGAGAGCGGTTCACCTGGTCTGGTCAAATTAATCCCTCCACTGCCATGTTTTGCGCTTCCCGGGTTCGTCAGCAGCAGCCAACTGTTTGCTCATTTTTGTTACAGCGCCACCATCTTATACCGGTACTGCACCAATCCGGGACAGCCTCTGCGCCAGTACAGCATATGGTTTCTGTCATTGAGCAAAAAATATAAGCGTATTTGCATATATTAATACTGGCCAAGCAATTCCGATTCCTGCTGCGGGAGTAAAGAAAAACCCATTGATCTGCCAGCCGCCCCGGTAGGCCGGCCGGAATTGGCCCGCCCATTGTACCCCGGCCTGGTTGCCGGTATAATTATTCCAGAGCAATCCATTCAGCAGTAGCAACAAGCGAGGTGGCGGAGCTTGCTCACACCAGAAGAACATAAATCAACCAAACTGCTCGCCTTTGGCGATTCATTGACCAGCGGCTTTATTTACTCGCCGCAGCAGGCCTGGGCCGGCTTGCTAGCGCAAAAGCTGGGGCTGGAGCTGATCTGCCACAGTTACAACGGCCTGACCACAGCCGAAATTCTCTCCCTGGTGGCCCAGGCTCCCCTGCCACCCGGCCAGCTGGCCTGCCTGATGGGCGGCAGCAACGACCTGGCCTGGGCACCCGGCCCGGACATCTTCCAGCAAGCGCTGGGCCATATCGACCGGGCTGTATCCCTGCTGCGACAGGCAGGGATGACGGTATTTCTGGGCATTCCCACCCCGGTGTCCGGCGATGCCCACTTCGACCGGGCTCTCCAAAAATGGCGGGCCATACTCCTGGAATACGGGCAGGAGCAGCGCTTGCCCCTGCTGGATTTTTACACCTGTTTGAGCGGGCCGGATCATGAGCCCTGCTTCCTGGACGGCCTGCACCCCAACCTGGACGGCCACCGGCTGATGGCCGAATACGCCCTGGGGGTAGTGCGGGGATACCTGGCCCAAAACCCGAAGCCAGCAGCATAGCGCGTAATAAGGCTTAAGGAGCGACCCGGTGCGCTCCTTATTTTTTCTGCATCTGCAGCCTGTCTCTACACTCTACAATATCCCCCATCTTCCCTATCGGGCGGCCCCTAAAGCCTGGGGGCAGGCGAGTTGCCACCCCGGCGCCCACCCGGATAATTTTTCGCAATATTATTTACAATAATCAGCACCTGTGGTAACATTGGGAGTAGTGTATATTGTATACATAATGCAATTAAGCATTAAAAATGGGAGGCTGAGCCATATGTCCACCTGTGCCATTCCAGAGGGCTCCCTATTTGAGATGACCGTCCAGATGTTCAACCGGGCGGCCGACTGCCTGCACCTGGACGAGGGCTACCGCAAGATCATGACCACCTGCCAGCGGGAACTGGTAGTCAACTTCCCGGTGGTCATGGACGACGGGCGGATTGAGGTCTTCACCGGCTACCGGGTGCAGCACAACACCTCGCGCGGCCCAGCCAAGGGCGGCATCCGCTTCCATCCCCATGTTTCGCTGGACGATGTGCGCGCCCTGGCCATGCTGATGACCTTCAAGTGCGCCGTGGTCAAAATCCCTTACGGCGGAGCCAAAGGAGGAGTAACCTGCCAGCCGGCTCAATTAAGCCGCCGGGAACTGGAACGCCTCACCCGGCGTTATACCAGCGAAATCAGCATCCTGCTGGGGCCCGAGGAGGATATTCCCGCCCCCGATGTGGGCACCAATGCCCGGGTAATGGCCTGGCTGATGGACACCTACAGCATGCACCGCGGCTACACCGTGCCCGGCGTGGTCACGGGCAAACCGCTGGAGGTGGGCGGTTCGGCCGGGCGGGAGGAAGCCACCGGCCGGGGGGTTTTCGTCACCATTCTGGAAGCCTGCCGGGTGAAAGGCATAGACATTAAAAACGCCCGGGCCGCCGTGCAAGGCACGGGCAATGTGGGCGGCACGGTAGCCCGCCTGCTGCAACAGGAGGGCTGCCGGGTGGTGGCCCTGTCCAAGTCGGACGGCGGCGTATACAATCCCCGGGGTCTGGATGTTGAGGATGTCCTGGCCTATGTGCAGCAAAACCGCACCCTGCAGGGCTACCCGCAAGGTGAAGCCATCAGCAACTGCGATCTGCTGGAACTGGACTGTGACATTCTGGTGCCGGCGGCCATTGAAAACCAGCTGCTGGTCGGCAACGCCCCGCGCATCAAGGCGCAAATCGTGGCTGAAGGAGCCAACGGCCCCACCACCCCGGAAGCCGATGCCATTTTAACCGACCGGGGCATCCTGGTCATCCCCGACATTCTCTGCAATGCCGGCGGGGTAACTGTATCTTACTTCGAGTGGGTACAGAGCCGCGATGCCTATTTCTGGACCGAAAGGGAAGTCAATGCCCGCTTAAAGCGCATCATGACCGACAGTTTCCAGGAAGTGCTGCACACGGCGCAAAAGTACAATGTGAGCATGCGCCAGGCCGCTTACATCCTGGCCATCGAGCGAGTGCGGGCGGCCTATGAGCTGCGGGGTATTTATCCTTGATTCAGATCAGATAATCTGGTCGGGCCCCCGGGAAAAAACGCGGCAGCTCGGCGGAAAAAAGGCTTTCTATTTGCGCCATCTGGTCCGGCTGGTAAAGGTATTTGCCATAGCCGAACTGGCCAAATTTAAAGCGCCGCGCCTCCTCCTCAAGGGGCAGGCCAGTAGCGGGCCAAACCTCCAAAATGCGCTGTTTGGCCCGTTTGGTGAAGCGGTGGCTGATAATTTCAAAGGTGATGTCATCGCTTTTTACCGGCGCTATTTCCGCCGCCAGGTCGCGCAACAGCTGCCGGTAATCATCTTCCCAGCCGTCATAAATAAATACCGGGGCGATGATAAAGCCCAGCGGGTAACCAGCCCGGGCCACCCGGCGGGCCGCCGCCAGGCGCTCGGACAGCGCCGGCGTGCCGTGCTCGTAAGTGCGAATGATATAAGCAGTATTCACACTGAAGCGGATGCGGGTGTGGCCGTTGTGCGGCACATCCAGCAGGCCGTCCACATCGGTGAATTTAGTGACAAAGCGAAAGCGGCCCAGACTTTGCCCGGCGAAAAACTCAATGGTCCGGCGTAGCACGCCGGTGTAGGGCTCCACGGGTACGGGGTCAGAAGTGGCCGCTCCTTCAAAGACCGTGCGCCGGGGGGCATGTTCCTGGATATACCGGGCGGCGGTTGCCAAGATCTCATCAATGTTCACATACACCCGCACATAGGGGCGGTTGCCCAGGGTGGTCTGCAGGTAACAGTACTCACACCGGCCGCTGCAACTGCTGGTCAGGGGCAGCTGGAAATGGGCGGAAGGCTGGCAGGTGGCCAGCTTGAGCGTGCGCCGCACCCCCACCACCAGGGTGCGCTTGGCCTCGAAATAAGCCTGGCGGGGCGTGGCCTGGCGCGCTGCCGGTACGCGGCCTTTATCCGGCAGCACGCTGACCGGCAAACGCATGGCCTGAAATTTGCGGTGCAGTTCTCGTCCCAGAGGATAATCTAAAGCGGCGCGTTCAAAGTACACTTTAGCCGGAACAAAAGGCATTGGCACATCCCCCTGTTTTCCCGACCCTTCCCGCCGGGAAACTTTTTCTGTCGGCTGCCGGCCCACAACTTTGTTTTATTGTTTACCCGTATTTTTGTTTGTAACCAAAAAAGCGGTTTTGCCCGGCCCATTGTCCCGACCGAAGCACAACCGCTTTTACAGGCGCCGAATCTGCTGCTCCTTACCCAGTCGGCGGGCCAGCTGCGCCGCCTCCAGTCCCCCCACCAGCAGCCGGGGAGCCAGGTCGGCCAGGGGCACCATGACAAAAGCCCTTTCCCCCATGCGCGGGTGGGGAATTTGCAGCTCGGGAGTTTTAATTTGCACATCCCCGTAAAGCAAAATGTCCAGGTCCATGGTGCGGGGGCCCCAGCGCACTGTGCGCACCCGCCCCAGGCGCTCCTCTATCTGCCGGGTCACGGCCAGCAAATCCTGCGGCTGAAGGCTGGTGGTGGCCTCCAGCACAGTGTTGACAAACCAGTCCTGTTCCGTGTAACCCACTGGCGCACTGGCATAGAGCGGCGCCACCCGGTGCACCTGCACGGCCGGGTGAGCGCTGAGCAGCTGCACCGCCTGTCTGATGTTGGCAATTTTATCGCCCTGGTTACTGCCCAGGGCGATATAGGTAAGCACAGATGCTGGCAAATGATGATTCACTAATGCCACCCCTTTAGCCAGCCCGCCGCCGGCTGATTTCCACCGCCACATAGTCGAAAATGCCCGGCACCGGCGCGCCGGGCTTTTTGATGCGCACAGTCACCGCCTGCAACGGGGCGAAGTTTTCCAGCACCGCCCGGGCAATGGCCCCGGCCACCGCTTCAATCAGGTGGAAGGGCGGCCCGGTGACTATTTCCTCCACCACCCGGTACACATCGGCATAGCTGACCGTGGCGGCCAGATTGTCCCGCTGCGCCGCTTCCGCCAGATCCAGCTCCAGCACCAGGTCCACTTCAAAGCGCTGGCCCAGCTCTTTTTCCTGGTGCAGCACGCCGTGCTGGCCAAAAAATTTCATCCCCTGCATGATGATTTTGTCCATGAATGCTGCTTCTCCTTTTACCCTACAAGATATGTTCCACGCCCACCGCGGCCGGTCCGCGCACCATGGCGTCGGTCATGCGGGCCACCCGCACCATTTCTTTCACATCGTGCACCCGCACAATGTCCACGCCGTGGGCTATGCCCAGAGCTACCGTGGCCGCGGTCCCCTCCACCCGCTGGTCCACCGGCAGATCCAGAGTCTTGCCAATCATGGATTTGCGGGAAGTGCCCAGCAGCACCGGCAGCCCCAGCGTGGCCAGCTCGGACAGGCGGCGCATCACTTCCAGGTTCTGGGCCAGCGTCTTGCCAAAGCCAATCCCCGGGTCAATGATCAACTGGTGGCGGGGCAGACCGGCCTGCACCGCGATATCGATGCTGCGGCGGAAAAAGGCCAGCATGTCGCCCATCAGATCCCGGTACTGCGTGCCCTGCTGGTTGTGCATGAGCACCACCGGCACCTGGTAGCGGGCGGCTACACCGGCCATGGCCGGGTCCCGCTGTAGCGCCCACTGGTCGTTTAAGATATGCGCCCCCTCCTCCAGGGCGGCGCGGGCCACTTCCGGGGTGAAAGTGTCCACAGAAATGGGCACGTCCAGATGCTGTAATAATAAACGCAGCACGGGCAGGATGCGGCGTAATTCCTCCTCCACCGGCACGGGAGTGTGGCCGGGCCGGGTGGAAACGCCGCCCAGGTCAATGATGTCGGCGCCTTCGGCCACCAGGCGCTGCGCCTGCTGCAGCGCTCGCTCGGGCTCAAAAAAGCGCCCCCCATCGGAAAAGGAATCAGGTGTGACATTGAGAATGCCCATCACCAGGGTGCGCCGGCCGATTTCCAGCTGCCGGCCCCGGCAGTCCAGCAGGAAGGTCCCGCGCGGTTTCAGGCCATCCAGCACTTCCCGAATCTGGGCGGCCAGGTTGGGCAGATCGAAGGGCTGCAGGCGCAGTTTGACCAGCAGCGCTTTGAACTGTTTGACCGTGCCCATGAGCAACACATCGGTGCTGTCCACACTGTGGTTGGCTACGCCCCGCCGGACCGCCGCCTCACCGCCCCGGGCCAGCATCTCCTGTTTTAATATATTGGCCTGTACGGGAGTCAGGCCGGATACTTTGAGCACCCGGAACACCGCCTTGGGGGCCATCAATTTGATCCCCCAGTCGTCACAGCCGATTTGAGCCAGCTCGCGCCGGGCCTCGGTCTCATTTTCCACCTTGATCTGGCGCACATTGTATTGTTTTACCGGTTTTTGTCTATCCTGCAATCCGGGTCACACTGCCTTTCGTCTGATTGGCTAAAATCTACCTTATATTATTAACGCTCCAGGTACCAAAAGCAATCAACCGGCAGTAAAAACACTGCCGGAGCAACCTGCACACATAATCATAAATTTGGCCCCGGGCCACCAATCACAGGAACTGCGCCCTCCGCTGCAGGGCCAGCATATGGCTGTACTTTTTGCATTCCCGCCGGGCGACACACTGCCGGCAGGGCCGGGAGAGATCGTCGGCCAGACAGAGGGCCTGTCCCAGCAGACTGGCCTGCGGCCCGCCCCTCCGGTGTTCCCGAATAGCCCGGCAGATAATCTGGCGCTCGGTTTCGCTAAAGCCGGCCCGCTGCAAAATACCTACCGCCAGCTCTGCTCCGGCCAGGGCGTGGTCGGTACCCCGGTCGTACTCCTGCCAGCGTCCGATGTCGTGCAACAGTCCGGCGGCATAAACCAGTTCCCGGGTCACCCGCCAATCGGTACAAGCAGTGGCCTGGAGCAGCCTGTCCACTCCCGCCTGCTGCACCAGCTGCCAGGCCAGACGGGCCACCTGCTTTAAATGCGCCGGGTCATGGCGGCAGAAGCGCCGCCCGGCCTCCCGCCGGGCATTTTCCTGCAAAAAATGACGGTATGCGACATCGCGCATGATTTTGAACACCCGCTGCACCGGCCCACGCTCCCCATCGCCATTTTGTTATATTATAATTTAGAATTATTTGACTGAACAACTACAAATTTTTGCGGCCAACCATTGAACCGGTAACCTTCCCTGAATGTGGCTTTGGGGATAAAAAACCACTATAATTGTTCATGAACATTAACCCCAGGTTAATCACCTGCCCGGGAGCGAACTGCAAATTTCCCCGGCCAGCCGGCGCACCAGGGCCTCGGCCTGCGCCCTGTCCCGCACCCGCCCTTCCAGCTGGGCCACCGCCAGTTCCTCCAGCAGGCGACCCACCAGTGGACCGGGACGCACACCCAGCAGACGGCAGATGTCCCGGCCGTCCAGCAGCCGGGGCGGACCGCCCACCCCGGCCTGCCGCCGGTAGTGCCGCCAGAGCCGCACAATGAATTGCCGGTATTGGACGAAATCCTCCTCCCGCCCGGCGGTCAGCCGGCTGGAAGCCACATCGGCCAGGGAGAGCGCCAAAAGCCCCGGCAGTTCACCGCCGACCCGCCGGTACAGGCGGTGCAGAGCCCGGGAACCGGGCAGACCGTCCGGGGCACTGCTCTTATGTGAAGCCTCTCCCGCCTTCGCTTTCGCTAAGAGGCGGGAGCTTCCTGGTTCA
>NZ_JBRAJI010000049.1:0-17041 GCF_052744395.1 Desulfurispora sp.
ACACTACCACAATTTCCTTGCCCTCCGGTGTCAGCAGCTTGACAGCGTCATCACCATTCACAGTTGTGAAGCCTTTGACGATAGCATACTGACCATCGGAAGTCAAGTTACCGCTAGTGGTTTCAGCGATAAACAGGTACTTCAAGTCTTCACCATTCTGTTTGACAACATAGGCCAATTTTTTGATCTTATCGTTGTCCTTGACAGAATCCCAAGACTTCACAGCAATGTCATTCAGTTTCTTGTCACCAACGTTGGTGTCGGTTACATCGAAAATAATCGTGGAGTTAACAACATTGTAAGCAGCACCAGTAACGCTGACAATGTTATCATCTTCATCGAACTCATCGTTTGAAGCGGTATCAGTATAGGTTTTCAGATCCAAAATTGTAACAGACTTCAGCGTGCCGTCACTCTTAAGCTTGTATTCAAAAGCGTACAGTTTATTTAAAGCACCACCGGTTAAGCTATCAGTGTTGCCACCAAGCGCAGCTTCCCACTGGGCTCTGGTAGGCTCTTTATAAAGTGTATTATTAGCCAGAGTCAGCTCAACATCATCGGCATCAAATTGCCAGGTAACTTCTTTGCCACTTTCATTAACCGCAACCAGCTTCATCTGTTCGGCGTCACTCAGGTAGCGGATAGGCTTTTGCAGCACAGCAACCTTGGAAGGTGTGCCAGCTACTTCGCCAGAGGTAACGATGTGCCGCACTTCGCCGTCGCCGCCCAGATACAGAGTCACTTCTACACCGTCCAGGTCATCAAGATCATCTACAGTAACTTCGGCAATTGTCTCATTATTATCTTCAGAATATGTCGCTTTGGGCGCAACGTCATATTTCTTGCCATTAATAAAGAGATCATACTTCTTAACTTCACGTGCAGAGTACTCAATTTTCTCAACTTTACCGGATACCTTGGTGCTGGTTGCTACGATAAACTCTTCATCATCACCGAAGGTGAAGACGTTGAGCACATCGCCCTTGGCCAGGTCTTTAAGCTCTGCAACCTTGCCGTCCTTGACGATCATGTAGTCGTCGCCATCCAGATCAAGCTTGCTGCCCTTGCTACTGCTGTTATCATAGTAGCGAACGATTTCGTCAGCTGCTTTAACTTCTTCCACTACACCATAATCTGCATTGTCATAGTCATAGACCACCATGGACTGAATAACATCATCAGTGTCCATGACTACCTTAGCTTTGGCGCCAGCCAGAGCAGCCAGGTCGTCAATATCAAAATAAGTTGCACCAGTTGTAGTAGAGAAATCCTTGATATCACTATTTTTGCTACCAGTGAACAGGTACACCTTGGCTCCATTAGCTACTTCATAGTCATCATCCAGAACATCCAGCTTCAGATTACTGCCATCTTTGCCATCCAGTTCGTCATAGTAGACGGTTTCATCGCTGCTGGCTTCCAGATAGTAGACGATGTCTTCATCATCATCATACCAAACTTTAACTTGTTGACCCAGGAAGTCCATGGGGTTGAACATGCCGTTCAGTTCCATGGTGCCAAGTTTGGTCAAAGTAATTTCATTGGCATCCAGACCGCTCAGATCAACAGCGGCGCACTTTTCCAGTGTAGGCAGATCCTTATTATAGCCGCTGGGCGCACTCCAGTCTTTCTTATCATCAATCACAGTAAGGTCAAACTCATCAGTCAGGATGGTTTCATCGGTTTCTTCGTAGATGATATCGCTGCCATACTTGGTCTGCTTCATCTTGTCAATGTCCAGGGAGTTGGCCGCCATGATGAACACGTCGCCGCGCTTGGCGGGTGCGTAGGCATCGCCTTTCACGCCCTTGGTCACGCCGATTTCAGCGGCTTTGCCCAGGTAACCGGCCGGCCAGGGCATGGTGTCGGCAGCGGGAGCATAACCCAGCATACGCACCAGCATGGTAATGGCTTCGGCGTAGTTCACCGGAGCATCGGGCTTGAAGGTGCCGTCGGGATAACCGCGCAGGATGCCTTTACCCACGGCCACGTTGATGTAGCCGCCGGCCCAGTGAGAAGCGGTGACATCCTTGAACCTGGTGTTGGAAGGAGCAAAGTTGGTGCCCAGGTTTAGCTCGCGCACTACGATGGCGGCAAATTCGGCCCGGGTAATGGTCTGGTCGGGCTTGATGGTGCCATCTTCATAGCCGGTGGCAATGCCCAGGGCAGCCAGTTTCTTGATGGGGATTTCATACTTGGTACCCACTACATCGCTGCCCACGGCGGCATAGGCGGTGGTGACCAGCCCGAAGACCATGGCGGCGATGACCAGCAGGAACAGAATACTCTTGCTGCGTTTCATCAGCTGCATTTTCCTCCTTTTGTATTGATGTGATTGGTCGGTTTGGCAGTTAGCTAGCTAACTGCCACCTGTGCCTTTGGGCCGGCACAGCGGGCCAGGTTCAGGTGAAGCTTTGACCCCCTCCTTTCATAAGCAATAACAGGCAAAAGTTTATGTCTTATGGACTCGATCTTTAAGACGCCGGGGATGAGTAAAAAGTTCCCCGGCCGGATAAATTTTTTTCTAAAAAAGTGGGCGGGTTCTGCGGTGGACCGCCGTAGCTTTTTGTGTTTTGGCCCGGTCCAGGGCGCCCAGCATGCTTAAGGCCCGCCCGGTGCCGCGGGCCACGCAGGAGAGAGGGTCGTCGGCAATGTGCACGGGCAGGCCGGTTTCCTCCATCAGCAGCCGGTCCAGGCCGTGCAGCAGCGAGCCGCCGCCGGTCATGACTATACCTTTGTGCACGATGTCGGCGGCCAGTTCGGGCGGGGTGCGCTCCAGCACCTCTTTCACCGCCCCCACCACGGCTTCCAGCGGTTCCTTGATGGCTTCGTGCACGCCCCGGCGGGTGATGGTCACGGCCCGGGGCAAACCCGAGATCAGGTCGCGGCCGCGGATTTCATAGTGCTTGTCCTCGGCGGCCGCCGGATAGGCCGAGGCCACCTCGATTTTAATTTCCTCGCCCGTGCGCTCGCCAATGGCCAGGCTGTACTCGCGGCGCACAAAGCGGACAATGGCTTCGTCGAATTTGTCGCCGCCCACCCGAATGGAGCGGCTGCAGACAATGCCGCCCAGCGAGAGCACGGCCACGTCGGTGGTGCCGCCGCCGATGTCCACCACCATGGTGCCCGAGGGCTCGGAAATGTCCAGACCGGCCCCCAGGGCGGCGGCCAGGGGTTCTTCGATGACGTAAGCGGAACGGGCCCCGGCCTGCATGGCCGCCTGTTTGACGGCCCGCTCCTCCACGCCGGTAACCCCGGAGGGGATGCAGACCATAATGCGGGGGCGGAAGAACAGTTTTTTGCCCACCGATTTATCGATAAAATAACGAAGCATTTTTTCGGTAACTTCGTAGTCGGCAATCACGCCGTCGCGCAGGGGCCGCGTGGCCACTATGTTGCCGGGCGTGCGCCCCAGCATGCGCCGGGCTTCCGCTCCCACGGCGATGACCTGGCCGTTGTCTCTGTTGATGGCCACCACCGAGGGCTCGCAGAGCACTATGCCCCGGCCCTGCACATAGACCAGCACATTGGCCGTACCCAGGTCTATTCCGATATCGCTGCTCACACCCAGCATTGCTTGGCCTCCCACCCGGCGCGCCCTTTCTCTTCACCCTTTTCCCGGCACCGAGCAAGAAAATTTAAGTCAGACAGGGCTGGCGAAGGGCTTGTCCAGTCTTTTCCCGGCCGTCCGGTGCGACAGCAAACCCGCACTACCGGCAGGTTAAATTATTTCTACAAAAACCAGCATATTCCTGCCGGATGAGATCATTTTTGTCAGGTGGTGCGCTGCCGGTTCGTTTTAGGCCGGCTGGCGGTATTTTTGGCGGGTGGCTTCGCCGCCGCGCAGGTGCCTTTCGGCCTTGTTTTGCTCCAGGATCTGCCTGACGCTGGCCGCCAGTTCTTTATTTAAGGAAGGAAGCCGTTCGGTCATGTCCTTGTGCACGGTGCTTTTGCTCACATTGAAGCGGCGCGCCGCCTGGCGCACCGTGGCCCCGGTTTCCAGGATATAGGCGCAAATTTCCAGCACCCTTTTCTGGATGTACTCCTGCATGCCCCCACCCCCAGGCTTACACTAGTAAATGTATATGCCCGGGGCGGGGATACATGCTTGGCCCTGCAGCAAAAGGCCGCCCTGCCGGGCGGCCATATTCTGGTAGCAGCCTTATTTATACACGTCTCCCCTGGTACCAATATAGACAACGTACACCAGGAGTACATCTCGTTGCAGCGTATATATAATCCGGTATGGACCAATGCGCAGGCGGTATTCACCGGCTCTTCCACGCAATGGTTTTATATCCAGCTGATTGTCCAGTGGATTGCTGGCCAACCTGCGCAGGGCGAAAACGATCCTTTTCTGTGTTTTTCTGTCCAGCCGGCCCAAATAACGCTCTGCATTGTGCGACAAAACAACTTTATAAATTGAACCGCCGGCAGAATTCATCCAGGGTAACACACTCCCCGCGCTCAATTTGCCGCTTCCCCTCTTCAATGGCAGCAATTTCTGCCGGTGTGAGCATTTCCTCATCCAGTTCTTCAGCATATTTGAGCAAACGCTCCAATTTTTCCGGCGGCAAGTAACGAATAATGCGCACTATCTTTCTCCGGGCTGCCAGCATAACCTACATCCCACCCTCCAGCAATGCCTGGTTTTGCAATTATTATTATACCACAATATCGAGCATCTGCGAGTAAATGATTTACCAATCAAAGACTTCTCCCGGGTCGATGGCCCGGTCGTTTTTGCTCACGGCAATGTGCACGGGAACTGTGCCGGCGGTATAGCCGATCACTTCACCCTGGAAAAACTGCTGCCCGGCCGCCGGCAGGGGGGTGGTTTTCAGGCCGCTGATGCGGCAGATAAGCCCACCGGCCAGTTCCAGCTGCAGCGTTCCCAGGTTGCTGTCCGCCTGCACCTTTACCACCCGCCCAGGTGCCGGCGCCAGAACAGGCTGCCCCGGGGAGGTTTCTATATCCAGACCGTCACTGAAGCGGTAATCCCGGTGCACCGGGCTGTAGGTCATGCCGAAACTGCCCAGCTGGCGGCCGCAAACCGGCAGGATGTATTTTTCCGGTGGCAGTTCCGGCGCAGCCACAGTCTGCGGGCTGGCTGCCACAGCCGCATTGCTGTTCTGGCTGGTGGAATTTGGCCCAGGCCGGGTGGCAGGGCCGCTCGTTCCCGGCACGGTTTCCCGCCCTTTCTCTCGGGGTAGCACAAGCGCTAACTGTTCAAGAACCGGCAACCCGGACAGCTGGCTAATCATGCCCGATAGCGCCGGGTAGCTGTACCAGGCCGCCCCGGCCAGGCTGCTGACCAGGGCCAGCACCAGCAGAGCCGGTTTCAGGCGGCTTCTGAGAGTGGATTTAAGGGCGCCGGCCAGGGCTGGCCTACCGGTCAGAACGCGGATTTTCATAAATTTTATTCCCTCCAGCGGTGGATCTGGCCCAATAGTTTGCTAGTTAACATTTTGACCGGATTTATTACTGGTTATACATTCTGTCCACCTTTACCCCCTGGTAGTAATGGGTGAGAATGTCGCGGTAGCTTTTGCCGGCAGCAGCCATCTCCCCCGCCCCCACCTGACACAGGCCCACACCGTGGCCGTAGCCATAAACCTGGATGGTCACCCTATCACCCACAATGCTCAGCTCAAACTGGTCGGAGCGCAGGCCCAGCCGGCGGCGCAGCTCGGCCGACCTGTACTGCCGGTCGCCCAGGCGGTAGGCGGTAACCCGCCCGCCCGGCGTAGTGGTAGCCGCTGCCAACAGGGGGGTCCCGGCTGCAGCCTCCTCTGAGCTGCTGCCTTGCCTGCTGCCCGGGCGGGCCAGCGCCGGCAGGGTCGCGCTGCGTACATCCAGGCGCTGTTCCAGTTCGGCCAGGGACATCTGCACTGCGGTCCGGTCTTTTTCCGCCCGGGCCGCGCTGTGCGGGCAGGGCACGGCCTTCAGATAGGGCACGTCCAGGATGAAAACATCCCCGGCCGCCGCCGTACCCCGCCCGCCGCAGGAGGCATGATAGAGCGGGTCAATCAGCTGTCCCTGGTAGGTGAGCACCTGGCCGGCGGTCTCGCGCACGGCGCGCATGGTTTTATAATAGTAGTAAGGATATTTGGCTCCCCAGTCCTTCTGCTGCTGGAAGGTGTCCTTGTAGGCCTGGCCGTGCGCCGGGTCGTCGCAGATGTCAGCGCCGGGATGGGGGGGATTATAGAGGCCGCTGCCCAGGCGCCTCAAGACATAGGTACGGGCAGCCACGGCCTGGGCCTTTAAGGCTTCCAGGGGGTATTCGGCCGGCATTTCGCCGGCCAGCACGCCCTGCACATATTGCTCCAAATCCAGCGTCACCACCTGCTCACTGGCATGCCGGTACAGGCGCACCACTGTGCCCCTCGGGTGCACTTTTACCTGGTAATGGTAGACCAGCAGGGGCAGCACTGTGTACATGAGCAGCAATCCGCCCAGCAGGAGCAGGAAATAGCGGGCCGGGCGCGGTGGGCGAAACTTTTTCATGATCAAGCGGCTCCATTTTTATTTATATTATACCATGTTTGCCATATATTTACATGTTGGTATAGCTAAAAAATAAATGCACCTGCTGACGAAAGTCAACAGGTGCGGAGAAAAAAGCGGGAACCCCGTCACCGCACGACAGAAGTTCCCGCTGATTATTTACCGGCTATACGCATATATACGCCACATGGCCCGGCGCTACTCCACCGCTTCGGCCGAGTCGGCCAGCACCATCACCCGGCTGTTGCGCACTTCCACAAAGCCGCCCGCCACGTTGAACTTGAGCTGGCGGCCCTCCTGCTGCACGCGCACCTGGCCGTTTTTCAGGGCGCTGACCAGGGGGGCGTGGTCGGGCAAAAAGCCCAGTTCGCCCTCCACGCCGGGTACCACCACAAAGCGCACGTCACCGCTGAAGACCTTTTTCTCCGGAGTGACAATTTCCAAACGCTGGGTTTTTTCAGCCATGGCTTACACTCCCTCGGCCAGGCGCTTGGCCTTTTCCACTACCTCTTCAATTACGCCCACCATGTAGAAGGCATCTTCCGGCAGGTGGTCGTACTTGCCTTCCAGGATCTCTTTGAAGCCGCGGATGGTCTCTTTCAGGGGCACAAATTTGCCCTGCATGCCGGTAAAGGCTTCGGCCACGTGGAAGGGCTGGGAGAGGTAGCGCTGCAGTTTACGGGCCCGGGCCACGATCAGCTTGTCCTCGTCGGTCAGCTCTTCCATGCCCAGGATGGCGATGATGTCCTGCAGTTCCTTGTAGCGCTGCAGCACCTTCTGCACCCCGCGGGCCACTTCATAGTGCTCCTGACCCACCACGTTGGGGTCCAGGATGCGTGAGCTGGAGTCCAGCGGGTCCACCGCGGGATAGATGCCCAGCTCGGCAATCTGGCGGGACAGCACCACGGTGCCGTCCAGGTGGGCGAAGGTGGTGGCCGGGGCCGGGTCGGTCAGGTCGTCGGCCGGCACATACACGGCCTGCACCGAGGTAACCGAGCCTTGCTTGGTGGAGGTGATCCGCTCCTGCATCTGGCCCATCTCGGTGGCCAGGGTGGGCTGGTAACCCACGGCGCTGGGCATGCGGCCCAGCAGGGCGGAAACCTCGGAACCGGCCTGGGTGAAGCGGAAGATGTTGTCAATGAACAGCAGGGTGTCGGCGCCCTCTTCATCGCGGAAGTACTCGGCCAGGCACAGACCGGTCAGGGCCACGCGCAGACGGGCACCCGGCGGCTCGTTCATCTGACCAAAGACCATGGTGGTCTTGTCCAGAACGCCGGCTTCGCTCATCTCCCGGTAGAGATCGTTGCCCTCGCGGGTGCGCTCGCCCACGCCGGCAAACACCGAGATACCACCGTGCTGCTTGGCAATGTTGTTGATCAGCTCCATCACGATAACCGTCTTGCCCACGCCGGCACCGCCGAACATGCCGATCTTACCGCCTTTGAGGAAGGGCACCAGCAGGTCGATAACCTTGATCCCGGTTTCCAGCTGTTCGGCCCGGGTGGACTGGTCCACCAGCGCCGGAGCCGGCCGGTGAATGGGATAGTATTTGTCGCTGACAATTTCGCCCTTGTCGTCAATAGGCTCGCCCAGCACGTCCACCAGGCGGCCCAGGACGGCCCGGCCTACCGGCACGCTGATGGGCTTGCCGGTATCCACCACTTCCATGCCCCGCACCAGACCGTCGGTGGCGGACATGGCCACGGTGCGCACGCAGTTGTTGCCCAGGTGCTGGGCCACTTCCAGGGTCAGCGAGCCCTGGTCGGGTCGCTCCACCTTGAGGGCGTTATATATTTCAGGAACATGGCCGGGCGGGAAGCGCACGTCCACCACCACGCCAATGACCTGAACAATATGTCCAACGCTCATTATTTGCTCTTACCTCCTTCGCGCGCTAATACTCTGCCGCTTGTTACGCCGCCCGGCTTACTCCAGGGCTGCCGCACCGCCCACAATCTCGGAGATCTCTTTGGTAATGGCCGCCTGGCGGGCCCGGTTCATGGACAGCGTCAGTTTGGCAATCATTTCCGAGGCGTTCTTGGTCGCGTTGTCCATGGCCGTCATGCGGGCGCTGTGCTCGCCGGCCTTGGACTCCAGGAGGGCCTGGAAAACCGTGTTCACAACATACTTGGGCAGGAGGGCGGCCAGCACCTCTTCGGCCGAGGGCTCAAAGATGTACTCCACCAGCTTGCTCTCATCGGCTTCACCCTGGGGCGGCTCGGCCGGCAACAGCTTGACCATGGTGGGCCGCTGCACCAGCACGTTGACGAATTCACTATAAATTAGATAAACGGCATCCACTTCGCCACTGGCGTATTTTTCGATAATAAATTCGCCAATCTCTTTGCCCTGGGCGGCACTGATGTTTTCTCCCAGACCCACGTACTGCTGTATAATATTGTAGCCGCGCTTGCGGAAATAGTCGCGCCCTTTGCGCCCCACACAAATCAGGCTGGCATTGGGCTGGTCGCGCAGCTCGCTGGCCGCCTTGCGGATGACGTTGGCGTTGAAGCCGCCGCACAGGCCCCGGTCGGCCGTGACAATGACATAAAGCACATTTTTGGGCTCGCGCACCTCCAGCAGGGGGTGCTGCACGCCCCGGGTCACCGAACCTACCCGGCCCAGCACGTCAATCAGCCTTTTGGCATAAGGCCGGGCCATGGTCACCGCCTCCTGGGCGCGGCGCATCTTGGCTGCCGATACGGCTTTCATGGCCTTAGTGATCTGCTGGGTGCTCTTGATACTCTTAATCCGGCGCCTTAAATCACGCAGACTGGGCATCTACTTTTCTCACCACCTTAATCTGCCGGATAGGGGGCTGCCTTACCGGGCGAAGGTTTGCTTGAACTCCTTGATGGCAGCGATGAGCTTTTGCTCGGTGTCCTTGCTGATCTCGCCGCTCTGCCGGATGGCCTGGCCCACATCGGGATGGCTGGCCTTCATAAACTTGAGAAACTCGGCTTCAAAGGGCAGGACTTTTTCTACCGGCAGGTCGTCCAAAAAGCCCCGGGTACCGGCAAAGATGACCATGACCTGGTCTTCCACTTCCATGGTGGCAAACTGCTTTTGTTTGAGCAGCTCCTGCATGCGCTGGCCGCGGGTGAGGCGGGCCAAAGTGGCTTTGTCCAGGTCGGAGCCGAACTGGGCAAAGGCGGCCAGTTCGCGGTACTGGGCCAGGTCCAGGCGCAGACTGCCGGCTACCTGCTTCATGGCCTTGATCTGGGCGGCGCCACCCACGCGGGACACGGACAGACCCACGTTCACGGCGGGACGCTGGCCGGCGTAGAACAGGTCGGGCTCCAGGTAGATCTGGCCATCGGTGATGGAAATCACGTTGGTGGGAATATAGGCCGAAACGTCGCCGGCCTGGGTTTCAATGATGGGCAGCGCGGTAATGGAACCGGCACCCTCTTTGTCGGACAGCTTGCAGGCCCGCTCCAGCAGGCGGGAGTGCAGGTTGAACACGTCGCCGGGGTAAGCCTCGCGGCCGGGCGGCCGGCGCAGCAGCAGGGACAGCTCGCGGTAGGCGGCGGCCTGCTTGGACAGGTCGTCGTAAACAATCAGGACGTGTTTGCCCTGGTGCATGAATTCTTCGGCCATGGCCACACCGGCAAAGGGAGCGATGTACAAAAGCGGCGCCGGGTCGGAAGCGGTGGCCGACACTACAATGGTGTATTCCATGGCCCCGGTTTCTTCCAGCTTTTGCACCACGTTGGCCACGGTGGAGTTTTTCTGGCCCACGGCCACGTACACGCACAGGCAGTCCTTGCCCTTCTGGTTAATGATGGCGTCCACCGCAATGGCGGTCTTACCGGTCTGGCGGTCGCCCAGGATCAGTTCGCGCTGGCCCCGGCCAATGGGGATCATGGCGTCAATAGCCTTAATCCCGGTCTGCAGCGGCTGGTGCACGGGCTTGCGCTTCATCACGCCGGGGGCAATGCGTTCAATGGGACGGAATTTGTCAGAAACAATGGGGCCCTTGCCATCCAGCGGCCGGCCCAGGGGGCTGACCACACGGCCCAGCAGGGCATCGCCCACCGGCACGGAAATGATGCGGCCGGTACGCTTGACCTGGTCGCCTTCTTTAATGTGGGTGTACGGGCCCAGCAGTACGCAGCCGACGTTGTCTTCTTCCAGGTTCAGGGCCATACCCATGGTGGGTTCGCCGCCTTCCGGGGCGGGGAATTCTAAAAGCTCCATGGCCATGCACTTTTCCAGGCCATAGACACGGGCAATACCGTCACCCACCTGAATAACCGTGCCCACGTCGGCCATCTCGATCTGGGCGCGATATTTATCTATCTGCTGCCTGATAATCGAGCTGATTTCTTCAGGACGCAAATTCATGCTACCGGTTCACCCCTATCTTTAGCTTATTTGCCTTAAATGCTCGCGCATTGCCGCCAGCCGGGTGCGCACACTGCCGTCCAGCACCCGGTCGCCGATCTTCACCACCACTCCGCCGATCAGGGAGGGGTCAACGCGATACGCTGTCTGTACATTTTTACCGGTAATTTTGTTCAATACGCCCTCCAGAGCCTGGCGCTCCTGGGAGGTCAGCTCCACGGCCGATGTAACACTGGCCGCGACAATATTGCGGGCCCTGTTGGCCAGCTGGACGTAAAAGTCCACGATGTCGGGCAGAAATTGCTCCCGCTGGCGCTCTACCAGAAACTTTAAAAATTCCAGGGTGACAGCGCCGATTTTGCCCTGGAACAGTTCGTCCAGCAGCGCTTTTTTCTCGGCGGCGGTAATCCTGGGATGGAACAGCACCTTTTGCAGTTCCCGGTTTTCCTGTACCACCTGGTTCACTGCCTGGAGCTCCTGCTCCACGGCATCCACCTTGTTGTCCCGGGCGGCCAGTTCATACAGGGCCTCGGCGTAGCGACCGCCTACGGCTCCCCTTAGCATGGCAGATCCCCTGCCTCTTTAATAAATTGTTGCACCAGCGAGTGCTGAATGTCGCCGGTCATCTTCTGGTCGATAATCTTGCCGGCCACCAGGATGGACAGGGTGACCACCTGGTCGCGCAATTCTGCCACCGCCTTCTCCTTCTCCCGGGCAATGTCCTGCAGGGCGCTGTCCTTGATGCGGGCGGCCTCGGCCTTGGCGGCTTCGATGATCTGCTGGGCCTGGGCTTCGCCCGTCTTGGTGGCCTGCTGGATAATGGCTTGCGCTTCTTCTTTGGCTTTCTGCATGTCGGCCAGGTACTGCTGGCGCAGGGCCTCGGCTTGTTTTCTTTCTTCTTCCGCCGCGGCTACGTTTTTGGCGATAGCGTTTTGCCTCTGTTCGATGACATTGACCAGCGGCTTGTACACCACCACGCGCAGGAAAATCAAAAGTATGATAAAGTTGAAAATTTGCGCCACCAGAGTTGCATTGAGGCCCAGGGACTTGATTACAGCTTCCATGTTACCTCCTAACCCTCCTTCCGTTACCTGGGAGCGGGAGGAATGGAGAGCGGGCCTGGCTGTTAAAGCCACAGCCCGCTGCCCCACCTTGACTCCTCAGCTTTCTGACCACAGCACAGGCAATGAGTCCTTAGCCACCGATTTTACCCATCAAAATGAAGGCGATAACCACAGCAATAATGGGCAGGGCCTCAATCAGACCCACGGAAATGAACATGGTGGTCAGCAGGTTACCTCTTAATTCGGGCTGGCGGGCAATGGATTCCACGGTTTTGCCGGTCACCAGACCGTCACCGATACCAGCACCCAGAGAAGCCAGGCCCACGGCCAGAGCAGTTCCCAGAGCAGCAGCGGCTCCAACTTCCATCCTTTTCCCCTCCTTTCTCCCCAAATTTTGTAAATGCTTTGGTGGCATATCTCAAATTTTTAAACTTTGAGATATTTCAAGATTGGTTTAATGGTGTTCGGCGGTCACCTGGCTGATGTAGGCAATGGTGAGCATGGTAAAAATAAATGCCTGGATGAAGCCTACAAAGATACTGAAGGCCAGCCAGATCACCGAGGGGATGAACCCGCCCAGGAACGTGGCCGTAAGGCCAATCAGGGCCAGTAGCACGGCAATCAGCACTTCACCGGCGTAAATGTTGCCGTAAAGACGGAAAGCCAGTGTGATGGGCTTGGCCAGTTCTTCCACGATCACCAGCGGCAGGAAAAAGACAAATGGTTCAATAAAGTGCTTGAAGAATTTGGCGCCCTTGTACTTGATGCCCAGCACCTGCACGAGCAAAAAGACCATGATGGCCATGCCCAGTGTAGTGTTGACATCGGCGGTGGGCGACATCATGGTGGGCACCAGGCCCCACAGGTTGCTGAACAAAAGGAAGGTGAACAGGCTGAGGATCAGACACATCAGGCCGGCGCCTTTTTGGGGATCGATGTTTTCATAAACCAGGCCGCGTAAAAACTGGAACAGTTCCTCCATGATCAGCTGCAGTTTGCCCGGCCGGTCCACGCGCATGTTGCGGGTGGCACTGACGGTGAACAGGATGATCAGACCCATGACTATCCAGGTCATGACCAGGGTTTTGACATTGACATTGCCAATGGCGGTGTGCAACACCCCGTGATGGCCAATCTCCAGAAAACCCCACAAATCAAGGTTTTCGTGGACTTGTTCTAGCGACATCATCTCTCCTTCTCACCCCTTTCTGTTTGTAAATTTTTATTTATTAGCAAAATAGGCCATATTCTGTATTCGGAAAACCTGCCCCGGCCGCTTTTCGCCCTGGCTCAACTATCCCGGCCGCTTTCCCGCAGAGCCAGCCCAATGCCGGCCAGGGCGGCAATAACCGAGGGCACCAGCAATCCGGCACCCACACCGTACAGGTTAAACCAGCCGCTCTGCCAGGCCAGGTAGAGCACGGCCACGATCAGCCCCAGGCGCATGGCCAGCCCCCGCTTCATGGCCCCTCTGGCCGCGTCGCCCGTCAGGACGGCGATCTGCCGCACCCGGTTGCCCAGGGTATACATATTGTATGTACCGGCGGACAGGCCCAGGAGCACGCCTCTTAGCAGCCTGTCCTGCGGCCAGACGGCCACCACCACGGCCAGCAGCAGGATGGCCAGGCCGCAGGCCCGCAAAGTGACCGCAATCTGCCGATCCAGTTCTTCCAGAAAGCCTTTTTGTTCTGGCAAGCTACCGCTTCTCCTTGTGCAATACCGACTGCGCTCCGTGGCGATACCCTGGCGCACAACCGGGGCCCGGCTGTACAGCACCCCGCTGCTGTCGCCCCCGCTCCGCCTGCCGGCAGGCTATATGCGCCAGAAGCGCTGCAGGGTGGTAATGATGCCCCAGATGCCGGCCCCCACACCCAGCAGCACGCCGGTCACCAGCAGCCAGGGAGAGGTGCCCAGATGGGCATCCAGCAGTTTGCCGCCGAAGTAGCCGGCGGTGACCGTAATGGCCAGCTCGGCGCCAATGGTGGAGGTGACGGCCAGGGCGTACAGCACTGGTTTGGTTTTGGTGCCGCTATCGCGTGGTGCGGGCATGCAGCTATGGGCTCCTTTCCCATTTTATAGTTTCTACAAAAAAGGAATTATTCCTCCAGAGGGTCAGGACTTTTTTAGCGATGAAATAAAAAAAATGCACCGGGAGCGGCCGGTTTTGGCCGGTGAATGGTTTGCAAAATCTTGTGACAAATGGAATTTTTGTCCCGGGTGGGTGCTATGGCCGGGTGAGTGGCTTTTTTTGGTTACTGGCGAGCACTGTGCAACGATCGCCCGATTACTTCGCGCCGGACGGACTCGCTCAGGGTATCACCACACCCACCGTAGACAGTATACTGTTAACTCTCTCTATCTGCTGAAAACTCTGTTGGCCTTTCGCCGCTCAGGCCCAGGGCGTAGCGCACGGCCTGGACAATGCGGCAGGAGGCCTGGCCGTCGCCGTAGGGGTTGACCGCTTCGGCCATGGCCCGGTAGGCGGCCGGGTCGGTGAGCAGGCGGGCGGCGGCCGCATAGACCTGGTGCTCCTCAGTGCCCACCAGCTGCACAGTGCCGGCCTGCACGGCTTCGGGTCGCTCGGTGGTGTCGCGCAGCACCAGTACGGGTTTGCCCAGGGCAGGGGCTTCTTCCTGCAGGCCGCCCGAGTCGGTGAGCACCAGGTGGCAGCGCTGCATCAGGTTGACAAAAGGCTCGTAGTCCAGCGGTTCAATCAGGTGCACCCGGGGCTGGCCGGCCAGCTCTTCCTGCACGGCCCGGCGCACCAGGGGGTTTTTGTGTACGGGGAAAACTATTTCCACGTCGGGAAATTCCTGCACCAGGGCGCGCAGGGCCCGGAAAATGCTGTGCATGGGCGGCCCCAGGTTTTCGCGCCGGTGGGCGGTAACCAGCACTATTTTACTGCTCCGGTAATCTATTTTATTCAGGGCGGCGTCAGCAAAGACATAGTTTGACCGCACAGTGGCCAGCAGGGCGTCAATGACGGTGTTGCCGGTGATGAAAATCTTGTCCCGGGCCACTCCTTCGGCCTGCAGGTTGCGGCAGGACAGGGCGGTGGGGGCATAGTGCCATTCGGCAATCACCCCGGCCAGATGGCGGTTCAGCTCCTCGGGAAAAGGGGAGTATTTGTTATGGGTGCGCAGGCCGGCTTCCACATGGCCCACCGCTACCTGGCAGTAGTAGGCGGCCAGGGCGGCGGCAAAAGTGGTGGTGGTGTCGCCGTGCACCAGCACCAGATCGGGCTTTTCCTCCCGGATGATTTCTTCCAGCCCGGTCAGGGCGCGCACGGTGATGCCGGAGAGGGTCTGGCCGGCCTGCATGATGTTCAGGTCGTAATGGGGCCGGATTTGAAACAGCTGGAGCACCTGGTCCAGCATTTCCCGGTGCTGGGCGGTAACCGCCACCCGGCAGTCGATCTCGGCCGGGTGTTTTTGCAGTTCCTGCACCAGGGGGGCCATTTTGATGGCCTCAGGCCGGGTGCCGAAGACAACAAGGACTTTTTTCATGGTTCAACGCCTCGTATGTACTGTAGGTTGGGGGTGGAGCGGGCCGTCCGGCCGGTGGCGGGAGGGCGGCCGGCCTCAGCCCTGTTTGACAAAGTTGCCCCGCGGCCCGCCCACATTCTGGAAGGCCGTGTTGAAGTCCCGGTAGAGGGTCTTGTAATGCTTAATCCGGTGCCACTTTTTGATGTAGCCGGGCGGCAGGTCCTCGCGCATTTCCACCGCCGCCCAGCCGCCGGGCACGGGGTAGGCGTAGTAGGGCAGGTCGGCGGGCAGGCCGCGCACGTAGATCACCTGGGGGATGAGGTTTTCCTGGCGGGCCAGGGTGACCCGGTGCATGCCGTCGCAGATCAACAGGTGCGGCCGGCCGTCGGCTTCGATGGATTCTTCCACCACGGGCGGCAGCACGTCCACCGGCTCTTCGCAGCCGGCCAGGTGGATGCTGACATAGCCGTCCAGGGCAAAGAGGTCGATGCCGTGCTCGCGCAGGGCCCAGCGCAGTTGGCGCACTTTGAGCAGTTCGCCGGTAAGGACGTAGGTCTGGGGCGGCGAGAGGAATTCGGGCCGGATTTTTTCCAGGCTGATGGTGCAGTCGCGGTAGACGTGCCGGGCGGGGTCGGTGAACATGCCCACCCGGCGCAGCCTGGCCAGCAGTTCTTCGGCGCTGTGTTTTTCCACTTTTAGTATGTCCATGTTTGTTTGCTCCTTGTAGGGATATTGTTTACTGTTGCTTGTGAGCATCTGCCGCTCTCGCCCGAGAGCGCTTCGCCCCGGGTGCGGGTTGCACATTGCTCACGGCCAAAAACGCAAAGATTTGGCTTGTGCGGATGTGCCAATCCTGAGCGAGCCCGTCTGGAGTACCGGTTGCAGCACCCGGCGAAGGCGCGGAAGCGGGCCGGGAGGCGCGGACAGGACGTCCGCGCCAGCCCCAGTTGAGACACGATGTCGAATCTGGGGCGGCCCGGCCCGCCCGCGTCTGAGCCGCTGGTGCTGCCCGGTACGGAATTCGGGCGAGCACAGGATGCACATCCGCCTCGTCTGGATAGGCTTCCAGCCATAGATGCACACCCGCCTGGTCAGGATGGGCTTCCTGCCATAGATGCACATCCGCCTCGCCAGTATTGGCTTGCAGCCATGAATGCACACCCGCTTCGTGAGGGACGCATACCCATAACCGGTTTGGCACACCCGCTGCTCACCCACTATCCTGGGCACGCTACCGGGCATTGGCGCGGAATAAAACCGCCAGATCCAGCCGGCTCAGGTCGGGCACCACCAGGTCGGGCGCGGGCAGGCGTCCTTGCTCGACCGCCCGCAGGGCCGCCGCCTCTTTGTCCGGCCGGCAGAGCACCCAGACTGTGCGCAGGCCCAGCTGGATGGCCGGCAGAATATCATTGTAATAGGTATCGCCCACCATGCACACCTGCGCCGGGGGCAGGCCCAGCTGAGCCAGGGCGTGCTGGTACAAGCGCGGGTCGGGTTTGGCCGCTCCCACGCGGAAACTCAAGGCGATAGCGTCCATCTGCTGCTCCACATCCGGCCAGGCCGTACAGAAGGAAGCGTAGTAGGGGGGCCAGATGTTGGACACCAGCCCCACCGCCCGGCCCAGCTCCCGGGCCTGCC
>NZ_JBRAJI010000050.1:0-16756 GCF_052744395.1 Desulfurispora sp.
GCCCTGGACATCGCCGCCATCGCCCGGGCCTGCGGCGCCGGCCTGGTGCTCCAGGCCGACCCCTACGACCTGGCCGGGGCGCAGGCGGCCATCCGCCGGGCCGTCCAGCACCCCGGCCCGGCTGTAGTGGTGCTGCAAAGGGAATGTGTAGCACTGGTGCGGCCGCAAAAGCGCTGCACCGTGGACAGCCAAAAATGCCTGGCCTGCGGCCTGTGCCTTCAGGAGCTGGGCTGCCCGGCCCTGGAACAACAGCCCGACGGTACGGTGCAAACCGCTGCCAGCTGCCACGGCTGCGGAATATGCGCTAGAATCTGCCCGGCAGGTGCCATTGTGACCCGGTCTATAGATTAAACAGCATCAGGCACCATGCCATCAACCGGCTGGATATAAACAAATGCCAGAAAACACCCCTGCTGTAAAGCCCTCCCCTGGGAGAAAAACAGCTCTACCATTACCGGCCAACCAAACAAGAAGGGAGCATCACCATGAACCCCAGACTGGATATAGTCATCTGCGGCGTGGGGGGCCAGGGTTCCGTACTGGCCGCCCACACCCTGGCCCGGGCGGCCATCGGCCGGGGCCTGCTCGTACGCACCTCGGAAGTAATCGGCATGGCCCAGCGGGAAGGGCCGGTCACCGGACATGTGCGCCTGGGCGACGGCATCCCCGGCCCCATCATCCCCGACGGCCGGGCCAACTTCCTGCTGGGCCTGGAACTGGCCGAAGCCGTGCGCGGCCTGGCCAAACTGCGCCCGGGCGGCACAGCCCTGGTCAGCCAGACCGCCATAGTGCCGGTCACCGTGCGCCTGGGTCTGTCCGAATACGATCCGCAGGCCCTCACCGAGCATCTTGAGCGGGCGGTGGCCGGGCGGGATGGCCGGCTGTACCTGCTGGACACTGCCGCCCTGGCCCGGGCCGCCGGCCACCCCAAAGCGGCCAATGCCGCCCTGCTGGGCGCTTTCAGCCAGCTGCCCGGCCTGCCTTTCACCCCGGCCGATCTGCTGGCCGCCCTGCTGGAGCAGCTGCCGGCCAAAATGCACGCCGTGAACCGGCAGGCTTTCCAGGCCGGCGGAGAGCACATGCAACACCTGCTCGCCGGCTTACCGAGCCCGGTTTTCCATTCCGAACTCAGTGTTACAGCATAACCTGGACCCGGTCCTGCCCAGCGCCCGGTAAGGCTACCGTACACCACCCGGGTTGGGCCGGTCAACCGCCTGTCGGCAGTGAGGGAGCAGACCATCCCGCAGCACTCTTTCCAGCAAAACGACAAGTCGAATAACCCCCCGAGGAGGTGCAAAACCCGGCCGGGCCGCCCCATCAAGCCATCTCACCCGGGAGCGGGACCGGCCAGGGTAAAAAATATGGCCCTGCAACTTTCTATCAACAAGCCCCCGGCACTGGAGGCCATCTTTCATTATCAGGAACAAAAATTGCGCCAGTTCATCCCGCGCCTTTACGCCAGCTCACCCTTTTACCGGCACAAACTGGACCGGGCCGGCATAGATCCGGCCAGCATCAAAAGCATGGCCGATCTGGAACGCCTGCCCTGCACCAGCAAGAGCGAACTGCGCGACGCCTACCCGCTGGGACTCATGGCCGTGCCCGAAGAGCAGGTGGTACGCATCCACTCCTCCTCGGGCACCACGGGTAAACCGGTCATCGTGCCCTACACGGCCGGCGATGTAAACGTCTGGGCCGAGATGATGGCCCGCTGCCTGGCTCTGGCCGGGATTAGCCGGCACGACCGGGTGCAGATCACGCCGGGCTACGGCCTGTGGACGGCCGGCATCGGCTTTCAGGCCGGTGTAGAAAAGCTGGGGGCCCTGGCCGTGCCCACCGGGCCGGGCAACACGGAAAAACAGCTGGAAATGCTGGTGGACTTAAAAAGCACCGTGCTCATCGCCACCTCCTCCTACGGCCTGCTGCTGGCCGAAGAAGTGGCCCGGCGCGGCCTGCAAAATAAAATAGCCCTCCAAAAGGGCATTTTCGGCTCGGAGCGCTGGGGCGAAAAAATGCGCGCCCGGATAGAAGAGCTTTTGGGTATCGAAACCTTTGATATCTACGGCCTGACCGAAGTATACGGCCCGGGCATCGCCATGGACTGCCCGCAGCACGCCGGCCTGCACTACTGGTATGACCACTTGCTTTTTGAGATCATCGACCCGGCCACGGGCCGGCAGCTGCCCCCCGGCCAGCAGGGCGAACTGGTCATCACCACCCTGACCAAGGAGGGCATGCCCCTTTTGCGCTACCGCACCCACGACATCACGGCCATCAATCCCGAGCCCTGTCCCTGCGGCAGCCCCTATCCCACCATCCAGCGGGTACTGGGGCGCACCGACGACATGATCAAAATCAAGGGCGTAAACATCTACCCCGGCCAGATCGACCACGTCCTGCGCCACACCCCGGGCGCCAGCAGCGAATACCAGATCATCCTCACCCGCCGGCAGGGCAAGGACAACATGCTGCTCAAAGTGGAAGGCGAAGCCGGCTTTGACCCGGCCCGGGTGGCGGAAGACTGCCGCCGCCAGATCAAAGCGCGCATCGGCGTGCTGGTGGATGTAGAGGTGGTGCCCTGCGGCAGCCTGCCGCGCAGTGAAAAGAAAAGCAAGCGAGTGTTTGACCTGCGGGAGGCATAGGACATTGTAAAAGTGGAAAAAGCCCGGGGCAGTGCCCTACAGGAATACAGGACACTGTTCCGGGCTTTTTTACAGCTTAAATCTACCGGTCAGGTTGTTCAATTGCTGGGCAATATCCGCCAGAGACTGGCTGGCTTCCACCATCTGCTGCAATGCCAGGTTGATCTGTTCATGACCTGCCGCCAGTTCCTGGGTGCTCTGGCTGGTAGCACTAATACTTATAGCGACTTCGTCAATCACCCGGGCCACATCTCCAATCTGTTCCCGGATTAAACCAAACAGTTGTCCACCATGCTCCGCCTGTCGGGCACCGGCCTGTACCTGACGGGTTACCTGCTCGATATCATGGGCCGTGCCTTCCGCCCGTTGCTGCACTTGCATGATTAAATCGGCGATTTCAGACGCCGAGCGGGCCGACTGTTCGGCCAGCAAACGCACTTCCTCGGCCACCACAGCAAACCCGCGGCCGCTCTCACCCGCCCGCGCCGCTTCAATGGCGGCATTTAAAGCCAGCAAATTAGTCTGATTGGCTATTGTCCTAATCATTTCGGTAATCCGGCCAATGCTCTGGCACAGCTCATACAAAGCGTTTATCGATCGGGCGGTTTCCTGCACCACGCCTGCCGTGGACTGCATATCCTGCACCGTCTGCATTACAGCCCGGTAGCCTTCTGCTGTTTTTTCCACCACCCGGTTGAACTGTTCTGCCACACTGTTGGACATGGCCGTCCCCTGTTGAGCGGCAGCAGCCACCTGGGCCGTATGGTTACTTTGCTCCTGCACCGTAGCACCAATTTGCTGGGTGGAAGCAGCCATTTGCTGGCTCTGGGCGGCCAGGCTGGCACTGCACTCGGCAATTTTGGTTACCAAACCACTCAGTTCTGCTGCTGTCCGGTCAAGGCCAGCTGCCAGTTGGCCCAGCTCATTTTTTTCTCTTAGCTCAACCCGGCAGGCCAGGTCGCCCTAACCCAGTTTTTCCACCGCTCCCACCACCAGTTGAATAGGACGCACCACCCAGCGAACAATCAACCAGTTGATAAACAGCCCGATCAACAGGCCAGTACTGACAACCACCACCAGCATACGGCCAAAGGCGCGAAAAATTTGTCTTTGCACCTCTTCCCGGGATACACCCGCATACAGCATACCGATATTATTACCCTGATCATCCCGAATGGGTAAATAAGCCGTCTGGTAGGGTCGGCCCACCACCATCGCTTCGCCAAGATAAACCTGCCCTTGTTTCAGCACCCTGTCCACCACGCCAGCAGTCGCCCTGGTACCCACCGCCCGGCTGCCGTCTTCCTTTTTCACCGTGGTGGCAATGCGCAGATCGCCCAGAAAAACAGTATGACTGTCACCGGTCAACCGGCTCAGACTGTCCACCAGTTCATCATTTCCGTTTATCATCATATCGCCCTTATAGAGCCTGTCTCCCTGCACCCTCCAGCGACCCGGATACTGTCTTTCCAAAAGCGCCATAGACATATGCAAATCCCCCTGCAGCTTCTGCGTTAGCAGCGCAGTAGCCTGGTCCTGCAGGCCCCGGTATATAATAAACGAAACGCCCGCCGCCAGCAAAAAAATTGCCCCCAACACTACACCGGCAATCTGATACTTAATAGAACGCACCCTATTCCATCCCTTTCTCCAAAAACCAAATTCGTCATTATTCGACAATTTATTACATAAAAATTTTTTACCAGAAATTTTTTCTGGGGTCAATCCGGTAAATGTTTCCATGGTGAAACAGCTTTCTCGAAAGCATCTTTCCTACCAACTTTGCCTGCATGACACGTTTCGCCATAATTCGCTAGACAGGCAATATTATAATGTTTATAACAAGATTTTCGCGGAGGAGGACACCTGTCTTGAGCACTTCATATCAGTTTGATCATCTGGTTCTGCTGGTGGGAACCAATCCTTTGCCCAATTATATAGTTGCTAAATATTTCATCCTAAACAACAACTCCCCATTTCAAATCCATCTGATTTGCTCCCGCCGAAATGAATCCATTGGCCAACAGGGCACCTTAAACATCGCCCAAAACCTGAAAAATGTCCTGACAAAAGAATTCCCCGAACAAATAATAAAGCTTTCTGTAGAATTAAACGATGCCAGCGACGCCCAGAGCATTTTTCAGGACATGGGAAAACTGGACTCCTTTCTCCAAAACCACAACTCCTCTTGGCATCTCAACTACACCGGTGGAACTAAAAGCATGGCTGTGCATGTTCACCGTTATATGAACCAAAGAAAAGACCAATTGCGTTCCCTCACCTTTTCCTACCTGGACAGTCGCAGTATGCAGTTGAAATTTGACGATTCCACCCTTCATGCCCCGGTAGATATGCTGCATCCCCAGCTCAATATAGAATTGGACAGTTTGTTATTATTACATGGTTATCAAAAAGTCGGTGACTATAGACTTCCAAAAGAATCTGAAGTATGGGGTTGTATAGAGAAAACACAGCGCGCCCAGCTTTATGAATATAAGCTAAAATATCTGGCCCAAGACCAAAACCCCGAACTGGAAGAAGTGAAAAACTACATCAGCAACCATTTCTCCGGTGCGCTCTCCGTAGATATCAATTGTTTGGCCGAATCTTTGACAAAACATGGCTTCTGGCTGGAATGGTATATATATGACACCCTGGAGAAATTGAAAGAACTTTCCTCCTACAAGGATTTGTATCAATTACATATCAATATAAAGGCTATAAAGGCTCCCCAAAATGATATTATTAGTGGCAATACAGGTATTAAAGAAAAAGAATTTGAAATCGATGTTTTGCTTCTTAAGGGCTATCAACTCTGGAATATCTCCTGCGGAAAAAATGATGAAAAAGAACTAAAATACAAGGCAATAGAAGCCATTCACCGGGCCATGCAGATGGGTGGAGAGGAAGCCCGGGCCGTACTGGCATGTTTGCTGAATGGAAAAAGGCGCGATGCTTTCAAGAATGATATTGTCAATATTACCGGCAACATCTCGGGCAATTTTGAGCTCATAGATGTTGTCGATTTAACACAACCCGGACAACTGGAGAAAATTTTACAGCAGCTTATCTTTTAACCGGTCAACCAGAACGAACATTCAAAGGGGGGAGAACATTGTCCACAACAACATCCTCCCAGGCAACAACTGCCGTACTGCTGGATGTTCCCGCTATTCAGCAATACGTTTTTGCCAGCAACAGGCTGCGCGAAAATGTGGGCGCATCTTATATTATTGAACAGGTGCTGCCCCAAATGGCCCAGGTTGCTGCTTTACAGGTTGCCAAAAAAGAAGCCGGCCAGGCTACCCTGGATCGGTGGTGGCAAGAGCCAGATTATATTGCTATCCTGCAGGAGCAAAATTGTCTGGCGGAACTGGCTTTTCAAGGCGGGGGCAAAATCATGTATTTTTTCCGCACTCCCGCTCTGGCTAAAGAATTTGTCCGGCACCTCACTCGCCAGTTGCTGGTGCATTTACCCGGCCTGCGCACTGCTATAGTCATTGACCATTTCCACCATGACCAGAACTTCGCCAATCAGCTGACCAAAATCTTTCAAAAACTTACCGATAGTAAAAATAGCTCCTTCCCTGTGACCACCTTGACCGGCTGGGGCATTACAGCCGAGTGTCCCACAAACAACCTGCCGCTGGATTATTTTTATGCCCCGGATAATACTTTTCGGTCGTATGCTACAGCAGTCAAAGCTCTTTTTGCTGAAAAAGAATGGCAAGATATCAACCACAAGTATCTCCCCCATGAAAAAGCAAAAAATTGCGTTTTTGCTAAAGAAGTAGATAAGCTGGGCCAAACCAGCGGCATGAACTATCTCGCCGTAGTATACATTGATGGAAATGACATGGGCCACTGGTTCAAAGCCAGCCCCGATCTGGCGGATTACCGTAAACGTTGCCGGGAAGTGGTGCTGGTTACCGAAGAGGCATTCCGGCAAACCGTTGAGGAAACGTATTCGCTTCTCCCTCTCCTGCAAAAAGACCCGCGGTTTAAAATCAGCCAAACCAATGAACGGCAAATCATCTTGCCCCTGCGCCCCCTGGTACTGGGAGGCGATGATATTACTTTTTTAACAGACGGCCGTTTGGGACTTTTCCTGACGGAAAAATTTCTAGCCCATTGGTGTCAACTGGCTCAAAAAAAATTAAGTCATTTCCCTTCCAGCATTAAAAGTTTTTCCGCCAGCGCTGGCATAGCTATAGTCCACACCAAATACCCTTTTTTCCGGGCCTATCAGCTGGCAGAAACACTTTGCAGCCAGGCCAAGCTAATGTCCAGGTACAACCCTGGCACATCATGGGTGGATATACACATTGCCCGGGGGCACCAGCACCTTTCCCTGCCCGCCATTCGCCGGGAGGAATACCGCATCACCAACCTGGATCTTTACTTCGGGCCCTACCTGGTGGAAGAAGGTTGTTCTGTATGCAAAACAAGAAACTACCATTCTTTTTATGGAAACTGTCTAAACAATCTCAAGCAGGGGATAGTACAACTGGCCAACTGGCCCTCCAGCCAGCGAAAAAAACTGCACCTGGCTTACTCCACCAGCATACAAGCGGTAGAAGAGCAAGTTTCCCACCTGCAAAGAAGAAATCTACGGCTGCCCGGGTTCCCAACCTGCAATCATATGGACGATTATTCCTCCTCCGGTCATTTCAGCAACCGCACACCCTACCGGGATATGTTGGAAATGGTGGAATTTTACCCACCATATCTATTAAATCAGCCTCACCCATCCCCCCAGGAAGGCAGTGATGTGCAAGAATGAATACTCTTACCATTAATATCAAGCTACTTTCTCCTCTGTTGCTGGGCAGCGGTGCTGGTTTCGGCAAAGTTATTGACACCGACATTGTTTTCCAACCCGACGGTTTACCTGTGTTTCCCGCCCGCCGTTTAAAAGGGTTGCTGAAAGAAAGTGCACTGGAAGTTATTGAAATGTTCCAGCAGGCAGAAAAAACGGCCGGTGTTGACCGGTTTTTATCCCTGCTGGAAGAGCTTTTTGGTACATCCACCCGACCGGGTCTACTTAAGCTCTATAATCTGCACCTGCCGGAACAGACAATGCTGCGCAAGATACTAGAAAAAATAAGACAATCTAACCTTCCTGCTTTAACAACCCTGTTCACTCCCGGGCAAGTGACAGATATTTTTACAGAGATACGTCAGCAAACTGCCCTGGATCAACAATCGGGCACCGCCCTGGAAAATACCCTGCGTACCGTACGCATTTTAAAAGATTCCCTGGCTGGCCAGCCCATTTCCTTTACCGGCAACATTTACCTGGAAGAGTGTACCCCCTGGGTGGAAAATTTACTGGCCCTAGCCTGTTTAAATCTACGCCGAGCTGGCAGCCTGCGCAATCGCGGGCTGGGACGGATTGAGGTGGGGCTTACCAGAAAAGACCAGGACTTATGTCAACAAGTCCTGACCGAACTGGCAAAAGGTAAGACTTTTTCACAGCTGCTGGAGCGAAAAACCTCCCCCTCCATCTCAACGAACACAACTAACCACCAGCCGATAGCCAGGACATCCCTGTCTCAGCCACAGGGAAAAATGCGGGTGCTGATCACCGCCCTGGCTCCACTGGTTTTACCCTCCCAGCAGGGGGACCAAAACACAGTATCCACTCTACACCATATTCCAGGCAGTGCGCTGCGCGGCTGCCTGGCCCACCGTTATTTGAAATTAAGAGCTCTTACAACCGAAATAGCCCAGAGTAATAGTCATTTTTATGACTGTTTTTTATCTGGCAAAGTACGCTTCCTGCCTGCTTATCCGCATACTCGGAGAGATAATGAACTGTTTCCCACTCCGCTGTTTATTCACCGGTGTAAACCGGGCATCCGGCCGCAAAATAATAACCTGTTCAATTTGCTGGGCGGTACCCCGGAAGCTATAGAAAACAGTAAGTGGGCCGGTGGATTTGTCATCCCTTCAACAGATAATGGCTGGCAGCTAATAGAAAAGCCCGTAACCACCAGGTTAAACTTTCACCTTACCCGCCTGGGATACGAAGCTCATAACTCGTACAAATGTCGCATCAAGGGTCATGGACCCGATGAAGGGATCTTTTATTACGAAGCTATTGATTCTCAACAGGTATTTCAAGGTGCTATAACCGGTGACATGGATCTACTGCATCATATGTATCAAATTTTGGAAATGAGTTTCCGGGCCACTCTGGGCAAATCCAGTCGCATCCAATACGGGCTGGTGGAAATCAAACTAGAAACACCGCAGAAGTTTTCTATGCCACCACCTACCGAACAGACGGACTGCCGGGATGTAATCATGATCTTAAAATCGCCCCTTTTGTTGTCCAACCGGTTTGGTTTTCCCGCTCTCTCCCGGTCAGAATTAGAAATCTGTTTGCAGACAGAATTAAACTGCCGGGTAAATATTGACAAATGCTTTGCCCGCCAGGAAAGTCGCCAGAACTTTGTTTCCCACTGGCACCTTAAACATCCCCAGGAACGGCTGTGGTCAGCCGGCAGCGCCTTTCTCCTGCATTTTCCCGATGGGCCGGTACCATGGGACAAACTACAGCTGCTGGAACAAACCGGGCTGGGAATGGGCCAATCAGAAGGCTTGGGACAGGTAACCTTCTATCCAAAGCAAGCTATAACAGGCCTCCAGGTCACCTCGTATCCGGAGGAAAACCTGTCTTTTTTCGAAATGCCGGATCAGGTTGCTGAGTCCACCGGTTTCAGCAAAGCAGCGATTATCCATCTCCTGCGCCGGGCAGCAACCCAAGAATTGCAACAAAAAGCCTGGAATGATGCTCAAGAAAGGCACAAAAGAAATACAAATCATACTATTTCTCATCATCTATGGGGCAGGCTGGAAAAAATGCTACAAAGCTCTTCTGGAAAAGATAAATTTTGCCTGATGCTGAACAACTTAAAATCCCCCGCCCGAACGGCTCTGGAACAGTATAGCAACTACCAGGGAGAAAGCTTAATGAGTAGTTTACAGCGTGAATTCGAGCCCCGCAGAAAAAGCCTTTCAGTTTTACAGGACAAAACAATAAATTGCTTGAAACCATTAATTCCTGGTGGCCTGACTGCTGATGAAGTTTTAACCTGCGATCAAGCCTATAAAATGTACTGGCTGGCCTTTTTCCAGGCCAGCCGCCAGCTAAGCGCATCTTAAACCCGGCAACACCGGCAATGTCCTTACTTTAAGGAGGGACAAAATTGTTTTTATCTTTATCAACACCCAACCATTCACCAGCTTCACCCGCTGACCCCGCTTCCCAGACCACTTCCCCCGACCGTCCAATCTCAAACCCATGGTCACCGGCAATGGTGCGCGGCAAACTGTTGCTACTGGGTCAACTGCAGTTAAAAACCCCCCTATTCATTGGCAGCGGGACTGCGGACACAACCTGTGACCTGCCTGTACTCAAGGACGGTCAGGGCTGTCCGTACATACCGGGAACATCACTGGCCGGCGCTTTAAAAAACCATTTTGCCCAACATATTTGCCTGACAGAACAGCAACATTTAGAACAATCTCACTACTTCTGGGGAAAAGAAACTCCCCCGGAACATCCGGAAGGCGAACACACCTGGCAAAGCGCCCTGCTGGTCCAAGATGCCCTCTTGTTGCCACACGAAAAAGCAACCATTACCCGCCGGGACGGAATTAAAATCAATCCCATGACCGGCATTGTCCAGGATAAGTTTAAGTACGATTTTGAGATTATTGAACCGGGAGCGCTCTTTCAGCTACATCTGGAAGTTACTCTCAGACAGGCCTTTTGTCGCCGCTTTTTCCGGGCAGTACTGGCCTGGCTGGCCGATCAATTGGCCCAGGGAGCCATCCTCCTGGGAGGTATGAGCCGGGTGGGATTCGGCCAATGCTGGCTGATAAACGGCCGTCTCTACGAATACGATTTCCAGCGAAGGGAACATGTTATCGACTGGTTGAGCAACCGTACTGCACCGGACGAAGGAATGCTCATCTGGGCACAGGGTGAAAAAACCGCCACCCAGACCCTGGGAGAGAAAATCGTCCTCCTGGAATCCAGGCCCGGGCCCGCTGTTTTCCAGTTAAAAGCTCAAATGAGATTAAAAACTTCTTTATTGTTCGGGCACTACCCGGATTCCTCCCTCCGGAACGACCAGCCCATTTTGGATATTGCACCGGATAAAGTACCCGTCAAATGTGCTGGCCAAAATATACTGCCCGGCACTGCTCTACGGGGAGCTCTGCGCAACCGGGCAGAAAGAATTGTGCGCACACTGGGCGGCAACCCTTCCATCCTGCTGGATGAACTGTTCGGCCGGGTAGAGAAAAAAGCGGCACCTAGCGGAAAACCGCACAAAGAATTCACCAATCCAACCAAACAAAAGGGGAAACTACGCGTTGGGGAAAGTATACTTGATTCTCGATACTTTATTAATGAAATCCAGATGAGAATCAGTATAGATCGCTTCACCGGCGGCGCCCTCGCCGGCCGACTTTTCGACAGCATGCCTCTATGGCCACTGGACCAATCGGGAAATGCCCTTCTGGAACTGCAAATGGAAATAGTAGAATATGCTCCCTGGCAAATCGGCCTGATTCTGTTATTGCTTAAAGATCTGTGGACCGGCGACCTGCCCCTGGGGGGAGAAAAAGCCATTGGCCGGGGCGTATTGACCGGGCATTCAGCCTGTCTAACTTTTCATAACAGCCAGGCACAGCGCACTATCAAAATAATTGAGCAAGATAACAGCTTGCTCCTTTCCGCTTCAGATACACAATGTCAGGATAGAATATCCCAGGAACTGAATGACTATATTAAATCGTTTCTGGAAATGTGTCGGCAAAATCCCTTGCCGCCAGATAGGGCAGAGGGAGGGGAAGAGTAAATGAACAACCCGCACCCCCATATGCCGTCTAGTCCCTACCAGCTGGGCAGTATGTCCACCATTGTTCAAACAGGCACCGGTGAGCTATCCACCCTGCTGGAAAAGGCCGAAGAAAAACTGCTCCTGGAATCATTAACAACTTCGGCAGGGGCAATGCTTATCCAGGATGAAGGGATTTACTTGTGTCTATTTCAGAAAAACCAGCTTTACCTCCCCTGGCAACCCGGAAAAACTCTTTGTCCAAATTCCCAGCATTTGCATTCCCTGCGCCTTTTTACTCCTGAGCAGGAATTTTATATCTGGGCTCAACGGACCGGTTCCGGCAATGTTTTCCATTACCGCTGGCGTACGGAGATGGACATAAAACCGAATAAGGCCCGGCTAACAGATTACGTTGATGCCAGACAACTGCTCTGGGGAAAGGTGGAATATTATGACCCCAAAACAGGCCGGGTAGAAATGTATGCCGGCCGGGGGATCAGGTTTTCCCTGCCTGCTCAGCTCATAAAAAGCCAGGTGAAACGCGGCAGCCCAATATGGCTGCACACCCGAAATTACATTGCATACAATGAACTGGGACAGGCTGGATATGTGGATTGTCGTTTCATCCAATTTGCAGCGGAGGTGACCAATGGTGGATAAAAACATCTCTTCGTCTCAATCAAACCAAAAGGCGACCAACATCCCCACGAAACGCGCCCGGGCACCATATAACTTTGTTTCCCTCCCTGAGCAGGTGGTTGCTGCAGACCCCCCACCTGACCAAAGCAAATATCATGCCAATCGCTTCACCGGTTGCATTAACCTGGAAATCAAGGTACTTACGCCTTTATACATCCGAGATACCTATTCCATAGAAGAAGCCGAACAAAAAGCCACCCAGGCTGACCATCCGGACTTCTTCTCCCCGGGCGGAGCTTTGCGCATTCCGGGCAGCAGCCTGCGAGGCATGGTGCGCACCTTAATGGAGGTAGTATCCTATGCCCGGCTTACCTTTTATCAGCCCGAACTAAAATTTTATTACCGGGCTGTTGGTGAACAGGTTAAAAGTTACCGCCAATATTACATCAACCAGCTTAAACAAGTAAAATGCGGCTATTTGCAATACGACTCCGGTACATGCCGGTACATGTTGACACCAGCCAACTGCCATTCCGACAGGCAGTATTATCGAGTAAGCAAAAAATGCATAAAAACTTTTTTGGAAAAAAATACTGTGGAATTTATTGAATTGAGCCAAAACCCTCAGTATAAAATCAGCAAGAAATTGTTGTACTTTAAGGCTAGCGGAGAGCAGGTAAACGAGCTGAGTTTGGACCAAACCATAAAAACCACCGGGGCAGGCTATCTGGTATTAAGTGGAGAAGTCCCTGGCAAGAAAAACCAGTGGCTTGTTTCCTGCCCCGACACCAAAGGTCAGAGTATTACCAACCTGAATAAAGCTATTGAAAATTATCAAAGGGACACCTGGCGGCATAAGAATATTGACTTGCTCAAGATCCTGGTTTCGAAAAACCACCAGCTAGCTAAAGACCTACCCGATGGCATACCCTGCTTCTATCTGGAAGATGATGGCGTGGTCAGCCATCTGGGTCATACCCGCTGGTTCCGTATCCCATATCAAAAATCCATCGGTGAATGCTGTAAACAAAATCTACCAGCCGACAACCGCGACGACCTGGTCACCGTTCTTTTTGGTAAACCAGGACACTTCGCTACCCGGCTTTTTTTTGAAGATGCTTTCCTAAAGCCGGAGCAAGCACCAATGGATACATGCTGTACCCAAATCTTGAGCATGCCCAAGCCCACGGCATTTCAACATTATCTGAAGCAAACCCTAAAATCTTTAGATCCTGTAAAGCACTGGGATAGCGACTGCACCCAGATCCGGGGATACAAGTTCTACTGGCATCGCCAAACTCCGGATGATCCCAATAAACCCCATAGTTGGAGAACAAAATGTCCTGCCCCAAACCGCCATCAGAAAGGTAAATTACTCCCTGCCCACATCAGACCAATAAAAAAAGGCTGTTTTCAGGGAAAAATTAGATTTGAGAACTTGAGCGCTGTGGAACTGGGAGCACTGCTCTTTGTATTGGATTTACCCCCTCAAATGAGACATAAACTGGGGATGGGCAAACCATTGGGACTTGGTTCAGTGCAAATTGTCCCCCAGCTGGTTCTCAGCGAACACACTGGTGAAAAGGGACGGTACACCCAATTATTAACCCAGAGCCAGGATGGTAGCATTAACTGGTATCTACCTACCGTAAACAATAATAATTACGACCACCAGTATTTTAAAGCAGCCTTTGCCAACTGGCTGCTAAGCTTATTGAAAGACAAGCCGCTTCATGAGCCAGAAATGCACCAGGGAGTCCGGGAAGCTTCTTCCCCTCCAGAGAAGCAAAAACCTGACCAATCAACCAGTCTTGACCCTGTCAATAAGCTGTGGCAACTACCCCGTATTAAAGAACTAGCTATGCTACTCCATTGGACCGGCACAGCTTCCCCTCAATGGCTGGAAGAAACCAGCTATATGGAGGTCGATGAATTTAAAAATCGGCCCGTATTGCCCGAGCCGCTTGCATATTCATGTCTGATCCCGAAAACATTAGAACCAGATCCCCAAACAGGGAGGTGATTCCATGTCCTGCCAACAACACCCCAACCCCAATCTGGAAATGCAGCTGGCGCGGGAACTGCCCGATGTAATGAAAGGCTTTATGCAGCTGCACAGCGCTGTGATCAAAGACGGCGCCCTTTCGGCCAAACAAAAAGAGCTGATTGCCTTGGGCATCGCCGTAGCCGTGCGCTGTTCCTATTGCATTGCCCACCATGTCAAGCAGGCCAGAGCGCTGGGCGCCAGCCGGCAGGAAATCCTGGAAGCGGCCAGCGTGGCCATGCTCATGGGCGGCGGCCCGGCCGTGGCCTATTCCACCGAAGTGCTCAAACTGCTGGGGGAGGAGTAAAGCGCCAAGTCGCCACCGCTGGCGGGGCGGTGTCCTGTTTACAGGCACCGCCTCTATAATTTTCAGCCAATGCTCTCAAACCTGAGAAACCAGCAACAAGACCTTACCGGCCAGATCGTTACCCAGGCCGGTGATATATTCAGCAACCCGTAGGATAAAATTGCGCAAATTTCATTTAAAACAAGGCCGTATTTTCTGATAACCGTTGATAAACACAATAATTAAGCTTCCACCAACAAATTCCGCCCTTGCCAACCCCGGCAAAACAGCTCAATATTATAGTCAAGGATAGTCAATATCAGATTATGAACCAACCGTTTCCGGGCAATACTAAAAGGTGGAATTTACCGGAAACCATCCCCGCCGGCCAACCCCGGCCCGGGATGTTGACACACCAACATCAAACCATCATCAAACCAACCAAAGGAGGTCTGGACAATGGCCAAAGCAGTAGGTATAGACCTGGGAACTACCAACTCGGTGGTGGCCGTCATGGAGGGCGGTCGCCCTACAGTAATAGTCAACGCAGAAGGGGGACGCACCACACCCTCGGTGGTGGCCTTCCGCCCGGACGGCGAGCGCCTGGTGGGGCAGGTGGCCAAGCGCCAGGCCGTGCTCAACCCGGATAAAACCCTGTACTCGGTCAAGCGCTTTATCGGCCGCCGCTACTCGGAAGTGGCCGAAGAGCGCCAGCTGGTGCCCTACCAGGTAGTGCAGGGACCCAATGACACCGTGCGCTTTAAAGTGGGCGACAAACTCTACGCCCCCGAGGAAATATCCGCCCAGGTGCTGAAAAAGCTGGTGGACGACGCTTCCAAATACATTGGCGAAAAGATTACCGACGCGGTGATCACCGTGCCGGCCTACTTCAACGACGCCCAGCGCCAGGCCACCAAGGATGCCGGGCGCATTGCCGGCCTGAATGTGCTGCGCATCATCAACGAGCCCACCGCCGCCGCGCTGGCCTACGGGCTGGAGAAAAAGAAAAACGAAACCATCTTGGTCTTCGACCTGGGCGGCGGTACCTTTGACGTGTCCATCCTGGAAGTGGGTGACGGCGTCTTCGAGGTGAAGGCCACCAACGGCGACACCCACCTGGGGGGCGACAACTTCGACAAAGTGGTAGTGGACTGGATGGCCGAGGAATTCATGAAGGACTACGGCATTGACCTGCGCCGCGACAAACAGGCTCTGCAGCGTTTGACCGAAGCGGCGGAAAAGGCCAAGGTGGAGCTTTCCAGCACCATGGAAACCACCATCAGCCTGCCCTTCATCACGGCCGACGCCTCGGGACCCAAACACCTGGAGCTCAAGCTGACCCGGGCCAAATTCGAGGACATCACCCACCATCTGGTGGAACGCTGCCGCGGCCCGGTGCTGGCCGCCCTGGCCGACGCCAAGCTTACCGCCCGGGACATTGACGAGGTCATCCTGGTGGGCGGTTCCACCCGCATCCCGGCTGTGCAGCGCCTGGTGAAGGAGCTGACCGGCAAAGAGCCCAACCAGGGCGTCAACCCGGACGAAGTGGTGGCCGTGGGCGCAGCCATCCAGGCCGGCGTGCTGGCGGGCGAAGTGAAAGACGTGCTGCTATTGGATGTAACGCCCCTTTCTCTGGGCGTGGAAACCCTGGGCGGCGTGATGACCAAAATCATCGAGCGCAACACCACTATTCCGGTGCGGCGCAGCCAGATCTTCAGCACGGCGGAAGACAACCAGCCGGCCGTGGACATCCACGTGCTGCAGGGCGAGCGGGAAATGGCCCGGGACAACCGCACCCTGGGCCTGTTCAAGCTGGACGGCATCCCACCCGCACCGCGCGGCGTGCCGCAAATCGAAGTGACCTTTGACATCGACGCCAACGGCATCCTCACCGTAAGCGCCCGGGACAAGGCCACGGGCAAGGAGCAGAGCGTGACCATCAGCGGCTCCAGCACCCTGGACAAAGCCGAGGTAGACCGCATGGTGCGGGAAGCCCAGCAGTATGCCGCCGAGGACAAGCAGCGCCGCCAGGAAGCCGAAACCCGCAACGAAGCCGACAGTCTGGCTTACCAGCTGGAGCGCCAGCTCAAAGAGCACCAGGACAAACTGCCCGTGCACGAAAAAGCCCGTATGGAACAGCTGGTGCAGGACACCAGGAGCGCTTTGAAAGATAGCGCGCCCATCGACCGCATCCGCTCTTTGCTCAGCGACCTGCAGCAGGCCCTGCACAGTCTCCCCGGCCTGGCCGGCGGCGCCGGCAGCGGCTGCGCGGGCGGCAGCTGCAGCG